>DATCNP010000023.1:0-13091 GCA_036565205.1 Solirubrobacteraceae bacterium
GTCGTGGGACACCACCATCACGGAGGCGCCGAAGACCTCCATCTGATGGGACCGCAACCTCATTCGGGCCAATATTTCGGGAACCTCTCCCACCACCCGCGGAGTAGTCGATTGTCGGAGCTTACGAAACAGCCTCCGCGCGAGGCAGGCGCGCGGCGCCCGCGGCCCCCGGACGCGCCAGCCCTACCCCCCGGACCAGCTCGGCGAACCGCGAGAAGACCGGCCGGGACTCGGCCATCTGCGCCGGGAGCGTGGCGATCGACTCGGCTCGGAACTGGTCGATCTCGTGTCCCGCCGCCTCGATCTCGCTCACCCCGACGTCCTCGCTCAGCCAGCCGTCGACCAGCATCCCCGGCGTCACCTCGAGGTGCATCTGGCTCCCCCAGGCCGCGGGCCCGACCCGGAACAACGCGATTCCCGGGCTCGACGTGTCACCCAGCACGGTCGCGAGCCTCGGAAGCTCGATCTCGTCCTCGTGCCACTTGAGCACGCGGAGGCGATCGCTGAGCTCGCCGAACACTGGATCCGCCCTGCCGTCAGAGGTCATCGACAGCTCCGCCCAGCCCGCGTAGACAGTCCCGATCCGCGACACCCGGCCGCCCGCGGCGAGCGCCAGCAGCTGCGCCCCGAGACACATTCCGAGCACCGGCACGCCGTGCTCGAGCGCGTCCTTCATCAGCGCGACCTCGGCGACGAGGAACGGGTAACGGTCGAGCTCGGTCGCGCTCTCTCTGCCTCCGAGAGAGACGATTCCGGAGACGTCCGCGAGCCCCGGCAGCTCAGTCCCGTCGAGCGGGTTGCACTCGAGCACCGGGCAGCCCTCCGCGGCCAGGCACTCGCGGATCAGGCCGGCATCGCGATCGGGAAGGTGTGTGATGAGCGCGACCGGCCGCATCGACGTCAGCCGATCAGCGCGCCGGCCAGGGCACTCCACTCCTCGCTGGGAACCCCGGTCACCCCGACGGCCTGCAGGCAGACGTGGTCGGCGCCGGCGTCGAGATGCGCCCGGGCGGTAACTGCGATCTCCTCGGCACTGCCCTGGGGGATGATCGCGTCGAACAGCCGCTCCGAGCCACCGTCCGCGATGTCGTCCTCGGTGAAGCCGAACTTGAGCAGATTGCTGGTGTAGTTGCGCAGCCCCAGGTAGACCTGCGCGTACTTGCGCGCCGCTGCCCGCGCGCGGTCGCGGTCGGTGTCCACGACGCACGCCAGCTCCGGCGCCACGAGCGCCCGATCCCCGACGCGCTCGCGGGCGGCGCGAGTGTGCTCGACCGGCGTGAAGTACGGGTGGGTCCCGAGCGAGCGCTCCGCGCTGAGGTCGAGCATCTTGGGACCAAGTGACGCCACACAGCGCTCGCCACGCGGGACCGGCTGCGGGGCGCCGTCGAGGCCGTCGAGGAACTCCCGCATCGTGGTCAGCGGCTTCGTGTAATCGCTCGTCGCCTCCGGGTGTCCGATGCCGATCCCGAGCAGCACCCGACCTGGGTACTCGCGTGTCAGCTCGGCATGCTCGCCGGCCAGCTGCACCGGTTTGTACTGCCACACGTTGACGATCCCGGTCGCGATCACCATCCGCTCGCTCGCGTCGAGCAGCGGGCGCAGGCTGGGTAGCCGCGGAGACCCGCCGAGCCAGAAGGCGCCGAAACCGAGGCTCTCGGCGAGCCTCGCGGCATCGCCCGCGTTCTCCTCGCCCAACGCGCGGTACGAGGTCCAGATTCCAATCCGCCGCAGGTCCATGGCCTACAGGCTTGCACATGCGAATCCGCCCGGCGCGGCAGACAGGCGCAGATTCAGGAGTACGGTGATGACATGACGTCTTGGCGTGGATGGTTGCGCTTCGCCGGTTGGACGATCGTGGGGGTATGCGTGATGTCGTTCGTCAGTGCGATCGGCGTGTTCATCTCAGACTCAACCGGTCCTCGCAACAGTGTGTTGTGCCCTGAACTGTAGGTGGTGTGGATGACGGCGCCGGCGGCGCGTTCGCGATCCGAAGGTTGAGCTGGGCGACGCGGCTGTCGTCGCGCAGGCTCGCCCGAGGGCGGGCCGGAGCGGCGATAGCCGCGTGCGCGCCGGCCCACACCCCCACCTGTCTGGCAAGGTCGTAGCCGCCAGACTTGTTGTCACCGTCTAATGCCGCGTGTGGCGAGTGTCAGTTCGTCGTTGACAAGTACTCGTTGAGTGCTTCGGCCGGGGTTCTGAAGCCCAGCGTCTTGCGAGGCCGGCTGTTCAGGGCGGCGGCGACGGCGGCGAGGTCCTCAGCGTCGTGGCGGGCGAGATCAGTGCCGCGCGGGAAGTACTGGCGCAGCAGCCCGTTGGTGTTCTCGTTGCTCCCGCGCTGCCACGGGCTCTGTGGGTCGCAGAAGTAGACCGGCAGCCCGGTCTGGACACGCAGCTGGGCGTGCTGGGCCATCTCGGCGCCCTGGTCCCAGGTCAGCGAGCGGCGCAGCTGCTCTGGCAGCGTGACGATCGCGGCGGTGATCGCGTCACGGACAGCCTCGGCACCGTGCCCGGCCAGCGCGGGGCCGTTGTGCACTCTCGGTCCTTGCCCGGTCATCGGCGGGAGATAGAGCAGCATCGTGAAGCGGCTTGAGCGCTCCACCAGCGTGCCGATCGCCGAGCTGCCCAGCCCGAGGATCAGATCGCCCTCCCAGTGCCCCGGCACCGCCCGGTCGCCGGCCTCGGCGGGACGCTGGCTGATCATCACCTCGTTGGTGATGAACCCCTTGCCGCGGCTGTGCGCGCGGGCTCGGGGGACCCGCAGTGCCCGTCCCGTGCGCAGGCACGCGGTCAGCTCGCGGCGCAGCGCGCCGCGCCCCTGGACATAGAGCGACTGATAGATCGCCTCGCGAGAGACACGCATCGACTCATCATCGGGGAAGTCCATGCGCAGCCGGGCAGAGATCTGCTCAGGACTCCATGCCGTGCCCCACCGCCGGTCCTTGCGACGGCCATGACGACGACCGATCCACCGGACCTCCGGACCCGCCACCACGCTGCCGTCCGGCCGCTTGACGGCCCCGGAGAGACGGTCCTGCACATACCGACGCAGCAAGGCGTTGACCGCCAGCTTCGCCGGCTTCGGGCGCCGGGCGCGGAGGTCGGCGTGCCACTGCGCCGTCGAGGCTCGATAGTCCAACCGGCCGCCACGCGTGGCGGCGTTGCGGCGCAGCTCACGCGAGATCGTCGACGGCGAGCGCTCGAGCTGCCGGGCGATCTCTCGCACGCCCTGACCCTGCGCGCGCAAAAGCGCGATCTCCTCACGCTCCGCGAACGACAGATACCGCCCCGACAACGGCGCCTGACTGACAGATGGCATCCCACCACCCTCCCGAAACCACCGGACGCCGACCGCCGGCGACACACCCGCCTCAACACCGGCATCCTCGCTGCCCAGCCCACAAGCAATCGCCGCCCAGAACCGCTGACGATGCTCCCGGCGCCCCACCGGCGGACGCCCCGGCGAACGCATCGCCGGGCGCCCCGTCCGATCCGACGCCCACCCCTTCGGCCTGCCCATCGCAACCCTCCTTCATCGAGCGTTGCGACGACCAGTTGTATTCGCCCATGCTGCCGGCGGGCGCGTTGCTGGCGCTACTGCTCTCCGGCAGGAGCCAGGTTTGGGAGCCGCTCGGCTTGCTCGAAGGCGCAGGGCTCGCGGGCGCCGTGATCGGCATCCTCAACCTCAACTCTGGCCGGCCGTGCACGAGTCACAGCCTGCAGCTGACGGCCGGACAGACGAGCGCCTCGTGCGGTGGCTTCGACGGCACACCATGGCTGATCGCCGGGCTGACCGTGATGACCGTGGCGCTGCTCGCGTTCTGGTGGCTCAACGACCCACGCAGGAGGGCGCGCCGCCTGAGGCCGATTTAGCTGAGCATCGGCGACGGCGGGATTCTGGGCGAGCCCTTGATCTCCGGGATGATCATCGCGACCTCGTCGAGGTAGCACCAGCTCCACTCCTCACCGGGCTCGATCGATCGGATGAGTGGGTGCGAGGCGCCGCGTGCGTGCGCGCTGGCGTGCCGGTTGGGCGAGTCGTCACAGCAGCCGACATGGCCGCACTCGAGGCAGATCCGCAGATGCATCCAGACGCCACCCTCGCGCAGGCAGTCCTCGCAGCCGTCGACGGCATCGGGCAGCTCGGTGACCTCGATGGTCCCGAGGTGGGCACACGAGACGCTCACTGGCGGTAGTGCTCGACGGTGTCGGCGTCGCGGAGCTGCTCGCGGGCCGGGTCCCCGCCCGCATCCCGGGTGGCGCGGCGGCGACGCAGCAGATCCCACAGCTGGTCGAGCCGGACCTCGAGCTGGCGGAGCTCCTCGTGCTCCTCGTCGTTCAGGCCGCGGCCCTCGGCGTGGCCACGGAGCGTGTGCTCACGCTCGACCAGCGTCTCGATCCGGGTCTCGACGCGCTGGTCAGGATCCTGGGGAGTCATCTCGATTCCAGGATGACAGAGCCGTCAACCCTCCCGCGAAGATCGCGATCTGAGGACTTGCCCGCTTCTGTAGCGTTTTGCCCCATGGTCCGCAGAGTCGCGAGTTAGCTTGGCCCGAGCGGACGCGCGCACGAAGCGACTCGCGCTCATCAGTGCGATCCTGGCTTCGACGATCGCGGCCGTCGACTCCTCGGCCGTGAACGTGGCCCTGCCCGCGATCGGGCGGGACCTCGGCGGAGGGTTCGCCGCCCAACAGTGGATCTCCAACGCATACCTGCTGACGCTCAGCGCGCTGATCCTACTCGCCGGCTCGCTGACCGACCGCCTCGGTGAGCGCCGTGTGTTCACGGCCGGCGTGGTCGGGTTCGGCATCGGCTCGGCGATCTGCGCCGCGGCTCCGACCGTCGGTGTGCTGATCGGAGCGCGTGCGCTGCAGGGTGTCGCCGGCGCGCTGCTGACCCCGGCGGCACTGGCGATCATCGTCTCGGTATTCCCGCCCGACGAGCGCGGGGGGGCAATCGGCGCTTGGACCGCATGGGGCGGGGTCGGGATCCTCGCCGGGCCGCTGATCGGCGGCCAGATCGTCGACTCGGCCTCGTGGCGGTGGATCTTCCTGATCAACCTGCCGCTGGTGTTGATCGCGCTCGCGCTCTCGCGGGTCGCCGTGCCGGGCCGTCGCACGACCAAGGGAAGCTCGGCCGGGATCGATTGGACCGGCGCAGCCCTTGCCGCGAGCGGCCTGGCCGGGATCTCGTTCGGCTTGATCGAGGAACCGGTGCTCGGTATGTCGAGTCCGGGCGTCTGGGGCACGCTGCTCGCCGGTGCGGTCCTGTTCACGAGCTTCCTTGTCCACGAGTCGCGAACGCCGGCGCCGATGCTTCCGCTCGGCCTGTTCAGGCGGCGGAACTTCGCCGTCGCCAATGCGCAGACGCTTGCCATGTACGGAGGCATGGCGATGCTCGGCTTCTTCGTCACGATCTATCTTCAGCAGGTCGCCGGCTACAGCGCGCTGAAGTCGGGGGTGACGGGGCTCGTGCCGACCGTGGTGATGTTCCTGTTCTCGGCGAGGATGGGCCGACTGGCCGACCGCTACGGGGCGCGGCTGTTCATGACCTTCGGGCCGCTGCTGGTGGCCAGCGGGTTCTTCCTCATGCTCCGCTACGGAACCTCGGTGTCGCTGTTCGGCGACGTGCTACCGGCGCTGCTGGTGCTCTCGTTCGGTCTCGCCCTGACGGTCGCGCCGCTGACCGCGACGGTGCTGGCCGACGCCAACGAGGCCGACGCGGGAATCGCATCCGCGGTCAACAATGCGATCGCGCGAACCGCTGCGCTGATCGCCGTGGCCGCTGTCGGCGCGGTGGTCTCCGCTCACTACGGATCGCTGCTCGACCAGCGTCTCGGAAAGCGCTTGCCGACCTCGAGCCAGGCCGCCGTACGTGAAGCCAAGCGCCGGACGTTCGGGACCATCGCGGTGAGCGCGGTCCCACCCGCCGACCGGATGTTTGCCGCCAACGCCGCGGCCACGGCCTCGCGGGATTCGTTCCATCTCGCTGTCGGGATCGGCGGGGGCCTGCTGACGATCGCCGGCGTCGGCGGCCTCGCCCTGCGCACCCGCCGCCGCAGCGTGGCGGCGGGCGACTGCGCCGGCGGTCAGCTCTCGGGCGCGCCGCGAGGGGTGGCCGGCGACGGGCCCAGGCCGGCCCTACCCGAGCTGGCCGCCGACGCGTGAGCGCGGACGGGTGCTCTGCTATAGAAGGCGGACATGAGCCCGCTCGACAGCCGCCCGCTCGGCGACTCCGGTCTCGAGGTCTCAGTCGTCGGGCTCGGCTGCAACAACTTCGGCCGGCGCGTCGATCTGGAGGGGACTCGAGCCGTTGTCGACGCCGCGCTCGAGGTTGGCGTGACGTTCTTCGACACCGCTGACATCTACGGCGGCGGTCAGAGCGAGGAACTGCTCGGGAAGGTGCTCGAGGGACGCCGTGACCAGGTCGTGCTGGCGACCAAATTCGGCATGGACATGCACGATGGCAAGGGACCGCGTGGATCGCGCGACTACATCCGCCAGGCAGTACAGGAATCGCTCCGCCGGCTGCGCACCGACGCGATCGACTACTACTGGTACCACCAGCCCGATGGCGAGACACCGATCGCCGAGACGCTCGAGACGCTCGATGAGCTGGTGCGCGCGGGCACGGTCCGCGCGATCGGCGCCTCGAACTTCAGCGCCGCGCAGATCGACGAAGCCGACGGAGTCGCGCGTGAGCATGGCTTCACGCGGTTCTCCGCGGTCCAGAACGAGTACAGCCTGATCGTCCGCGACGCCGAGGGCGAGGTGCTTCCAGCCTGCAAACGCCTCGGGCTCGGATTCGTCCCATTCTTCCCGCTGGCCTCGGGCCTACTGACGGGCAAGTACCGCCGCGGCGAGCCTGGTCCGTCCGGCGCGCGCCTCTCCGGCCGGAATCAGGTTGCGAGCGATGAGCAATTCGCGCTCGTCGAGGCACTTGCTGAGTACGCACGCGAGCGCGGGGTCACGCTGCTGGAGGTCGCGATCGGCGCGCTGCTGGTCCGCGACGAGGTCTCCTCGGTGATCGCGGGCGCGACCAAGCCCGACCAGGTGCGCGCGAACGCCGCCGCAGGAAAGTGGACCCCCTCGGCCGACGACCTGGAAGCGCTCGGCTCGATCATCGTCGCGAGCGCGGCCTGACCCCGGGCATCAGTTCGCGACCAGCAACCGGGCACCGAGGTCGATCTCATCCAGCGTCAGGAGGTCACGGTTGCGCGAACCCCAGGCTCCCGCGACGAGGTCCTCGTAGAGAGCCTTGACCGCTCTCGCTTCAGCCTGAGCCCCGACGCGATCCCAGACCGAGGTGCCGCGCCGGACGCGCTCGTCGAGATACGCCTCCGGCCGACGCCAGTATGCGTGGAAGTGCTAGACCCCCACCGATGCCGGTGCGACTTGCCGAGTCCTCGGACGCCGAGATCATCGGGCAGCTGCTCGACGACTTCAATCGCGAGTACGACGACCCGACACCTGGTCCGCCGGCGCTCGCGGAGCGGATGCGAGAGCTGGTCACGGGCGAGGAGACCGCGGTTCTGCTTGCCGACGGCGCTCCGAACAGGGACCAGCGCGGCGCCGACGGCCTCGCGGTGCTCAGGTTCAGGCCGGGGATCTGGTCGACTGCGCTCGAGTGCTACCTGGCCGAGCTGTATGTCGTTCCCGATCGCCGCGGACAGGGCACCGGACGAGCGCTGATGGAGGCGGCGATCGAGCTGGCCCGCGCCAGGGGCGCGGATCACATGGACCTCGGAACGGGCGAGGACGACGTTGCGGCGCGTGCGCTCTACGAGAGTCTGGGCTTCGACAATCACGAGCGGCCCGGCGGTCCGATCGCCTACTTCTACCAGCGCGATCTCTAACCGATGGCCGCGCTGCTGCTCTACGGCGACACCGAGTACTCACCCGCCATGCGCCACGAAGTCCCGCTGGCGATCCTCGACCCGGTGACGTTCGTCGAGGTCGACGGGCGCAAGGTCGTGCTCACCTCACGTCTTGAGCGCGATCGGATCGGCGACGCGCTCCCGGACGCGGAGCTCCTGGATGTGTTCAGCTTCGGGATCCGCGAGCTGATCGAGGAGGGCATGAGCCGAGCGCCGGCCGACGCCGAAGTGGTCCTGCGGGCCCTCCAAGGGCTCGGGGTGCAAGACGCGTACGTGCCGGCCGACTTCCCCGTGCTGATCGCGGACCGGCTCCGCTCGGGCGGGATCGCGGTCACCGTCGACGAAGAGGCCGTGACGGCGCGCCGGCGGGCGAAGTCGGGGTTCGAGCTCGATGGTGTTCGCGCAGCCCAGCGAGCCGCGGAGGCCGGTATGGCGGCGGCGGCGGCCGTGCTGGCCGGATCCGAGCCGGGATCAGACGGGCGGCTCTACCTCGACGGCGATGTGCTGACGGCCGAGCGTGTGCGAGCCGCATTGCGCGCCGCCTGCGCGGCGCACGGCGCGCTGTGCCCGCCGGACGTGATCGTCGGCTCGGTCTGGCAGGGGTATGGGCACGATCCGGGGACCGGCCCGCTGCCCGCCGGGCTGCCGATCGTGATCGACCTATGGCCGCGCGACGAGGCGTCGGGATGCTGGGCGGACATGACTCGCACGTTTGTCGTTGGCGACGCAGTGCCGGACTGCGCCGAGGCGATGCTCGAGCGCGAGCGACTCGTTGCAGCTGCGCTCGAGCAGGCCCGGGCCGCCGTCGGACCCGGGATCACGGGCCGCGAGCTGTTCGACGCGACCTGTGACCTGTTCGAGGGCGCCGGCTTCCAGACCCAACGGACCTCCGACGGCGAGGCACGCGAGGGCTTTCAGTTCGCACTCGGACATGGCGTCGGCCTCGAGGTCCACGAGGCTCCGGGGCTCGGCCTATCGGGAGGCTCACCTCTCGTAGAGGGTGATGTGATCGCCGTCGAGCCGGGGTTGTGGGATGGTCGCCTGGGCGGTCTGCGCTTCGAGGACCTGCTGCTCGTAACCGAGAGCGGATGCGAGACGCTGACGCGCTACCCGTGCACCCTCACCCCATCAGGCTGAAGGATGGCCGCGACGAGCGCATCGCCCCAGCTCCACCGCGTCGTCGTCGTCGGCGGTGGATTCGGTGGACTGCAGGTCGCACGCGGCTTGCGGCGCGACCCGGTTCAGGTCACGCTCGTGGACTCCCGCAACTTCCACCTGTTCCAGCCGTTGACCTACCAGGTCGCGACCGGAGCCCTCTCGCCCGGCGAGATCGCCTATCCCCTGCGCGCCCTGTTCAAGTCGGCCTCCAACGTTCGCGTGCTGCTGGCCGACGTCACCGGGTTCGACCTGACCGCGCGACGCATTTCGCTGGCTGTGGACGCCGGCGGCGACGCGCCTGATCAGCTCGAGTACGACACGCTCGTGGTCGCTGCGGGTTCGAGCTACTCCTACTTCGGACACGACGAGTGGCGCGATAAAGCTCGCGAGGTCAAGTCGCTCGAGAGCGCTGTCGCGGTCCGCTCGCAGATCCTGAGCTCGTTCGAGCGCGCAGAGCTGGAGACCTCGCAGTCCGCTCGGAGCGCCGAGATGACGTTCGTCGTCGTCGGCGGCGGTCCGACCGGGGTCGAGATTGCCGGCCAGATCGGCGAGCTCGCGCGCGACACCCTGGCCCGCGACTTCAATTCGATCAACTCACGCGATGCGCGAATCATGCTCGTCGAGACCGCCGATCGGTTGCTGACTGCGTTCCCGGCCTCGCTCTCGGCCAGGGCGGCGCAAGCGCTCGAGCAGCTCGGCGTCACGCCCACGCTGAAGCGAACCGTGACCGAGATCGACGAGCACGGCGTATCGCTTCAGGGGCCCGACGGAGCGCACGAGCGCGTGGCGGCCAGGACCGTGATCTGGGCCGCCGGGGTGCGGGCCTCAGACCTCGCCTCACGCCTCGGTGAGCAGTCAGGAGCCGACGTGGACACCTCAGGCCGGGTCACGGTCGAGCCCGACCTCACGCTTCCAGGCCATCCTGAGGTCATCGCTTTGGGCGACATGGTGCGGGTGCGCGACCCGCAGGGCGGCGTTCTGGAGCTGCCCGGGGTCGCGCCGGTCGCGATCCAGCAGGGGCACTACGCCACGCGCCTGATCGCCGATCGCCTACAGGGCCGGCCGACACGGCCGTTCCGCTACCTCAACAAGGGCAACCTGGCAACGATCGGGCGCGGGCGCGCCGTCGCCGACCTGGGCCTGATCCGGCTCAGCGGCCCCCTGGCGTGGCTGATCTGGCTGTTCGTTCACATCTTCTATCTGATCGGATTCCAGAACCGGCTGCTCGTGATGCTCCGGTGGTCGATCAGCTTCGTCACCCGAGGGCGTGGCTCGCGGATCATCGTCCGCGACTGGGAACGTCAACCGGCCCGTATAGGGTCAGGCGATGAGCGATGAGACCAACGAGCTGATCCAGCGCTTCTACTCCGCCTTCGCCCGGCATGACGGCAGCGCGATGGCTGAATGCTATGCCGAGGGCGCCCGTTTCTCCGACCCGGTGTTCACCGATCTGCGTGGCGAGGAGCCCGGAGCGATGTGGCGGATGCTCACCGGGCGGGCGCCGGATCTGGAAGTGAGGCTAGTCGAGCACAGCGCCGATGGCGACCAGGGCACTGCCCACTGGCTGGCCGACTACACGTTCTCGGCCACGGGCCGCAAGGTGCACAACGACGTGCGGGCGACGTTCCGCTTCGAAAGGGGGCTGATCTCCGAGCACCGAGACGCGTTCTCGTTCCACGGTTGGGCGCGGCAGGCGATCGGCCCGGCCGGACTGCTGCTCGGGTGGACGCCGATGCTCCAGTCTCGGGTACGGCGAACCGCCCGGGCATCGCTCGACGAGTTCATCGCCCGGGACTCGGCATAGCTCGAGCGCCGGGCGCCCCGTCCGGCGCGGGCCGAACGGGGCGGCTGCGGCGATCCTCCGCGTTACGGCTGCGGAACGATGCGGATGTAGGGCCGCGGCGCCTTCCAGCCGTCGGGATAGGTCTCCTTGGCCTGTTCGTCGGAGACCGAGCCGGCGATGATCACGTCATCGCCCTGCTGCCACTGGGCCGGCGTGGCCACCTTGTGCTTGGCCGTCAGCTGCAACGAGTCGATGACCCTGATGACCTCGTCGAAGTTCCGTCCGGTCGTCATCGGGTAGACGAGGATCAGCTTGATCTTCTTGTCCGGGCCGATCACGAACACGTTGCGGACGGTCTGGTTGTCGGCCGGCGTGCGGTCCTTCGCGTCACCCGAGACGCTCGCCGGAAGCATGTCGTAGGCCTTGGCGACCGAGAAATCGCTGTCGCTGATGATCGGGTAATTGGGCGCGGTTCCCTGCGTGTCGGCGATGTCGTCAGACCATTTCGTGTTGGCCTCGACGGGGTCGACCGACAGGCCGATGATCTTCACGCCTCGCTTGTCGAACTCGGGCTTGATGCTGGCCATGTAGCCCAGCTCGGTCGTGCACACGGGGGTGAAGGACTTGGGGTGCGAGAACAGCACCGCCCACGAGTCGCCGATCCAATCGTGGAACTTGATCTTGCCCTCTGTGGTCTCGGCCTCGAAGTCGGGGGCCGTGGAACCGATTTGCAGTGCCATTTGGCTTCCTCCTGGCGTTCTAAAAACGGATATCTCCAGCATAGGCATTCCGGATCGGACTTTGCCTATTTCAGTCGGCGAGCCAGTCGATGGTGGGTGCGTCGCGCGAGCATCAGTTCGATCACCTCCCCCTGGTGCTCGAGGAACGCAGCGCGGAACTGCGACCAGTCGGCGGGTATCCCGCACAGGTGAGAGACCGCGGTGAACAGCAGGTTGGGCTGGCGCTTGACCGGCGGCAGGCTGGCCACAGCTCGGAGCAGTTCGCGATCGCGGGCCACGCCGCGAGCCAGCTCGACGTAGAGCGGCGAACGCCCCATCGCCTCCTGTTCGGCGAACCGGACCTAGACGCCGGCGATCTCGTCGATCCGATCCCGGCTCACGGATCCCGAAGCTCGGAACTGCCGCTGCCGCTCAGCGCTTGCGCCCCGGCGCACTGGCGCAGGGCGCAGAGGCGGTGGCGTTCAGCGGCGGGGCGTTGCTGTATCTGCTGATCTGGGCGAATTGCCAGGACCGGTTGCACGTCGTTGGCGACTGGAACAAATGCACCTTGACCGGCTTGCCCTGGACCCTGAGGGTCACCGTTCGATCAGGGATCCTGAAGCTGAACATCGTCAGCTGGAAGGCGGGACCGGGGGGCGGCGGGCTCTGGAACAGGAGCTCATCGAAGGCGAGGCCATAGGGGCCGCCCGGCTCCTGCTTGACGCTGAAGTCGACTTCGGTTGGCGGCTCACCGCTGACCGTGACGATGAAAATGAGCGTCGGGGTGGTACTCAAAAACGGCTTGCCGTTGTAGACCGCCAACGTTGCCGGGAGGAACGTGGGAGGCGCGCCGTGCGAGCCGAGAACCGCCGCCTCTGCCGTCCCCTGGCCGATCCGTGCCGCCTGCGAGCAGGTCGAGAGCGCGGTTGGATTCACCCGGCAGGCCGGAAACAGGGCGCCGTTCTCCTTGAACCCCTTTGCCAGACGCAGGGTGATCGATGTGTTCTGGCTCGGCGTATCGCCATCGATGCGGTTCCCGGTAAACGAGTCGAAGGAGAGGCCGACTCCTTTCGGAGCCTTCACCGTGCCGGCGACGGGAGGGCTGACGGCAACGTGGAGGTCCACGAATTCGCCGTTCTGTTGAGTGGCCGCCTGCCCGGCCAGAGCCACGCCCGCGCCGCCGAGAGCGCTCAGGGAGACGGCGACACCGATCAGCTTCCGCATCCTGCTCCTTGCCTTCTGGCTAGGCATCGGTGGAGGGCCTGAGCCCCGTTGGGTGACGCGGCCAGCGTACCGACGGCGGCCGCCCCGAGAGTCCGGGACGGCCGCCTACGGCTCAGTGCTTGACGCAGGGCTGCGAGTCGGTCGCCGTCAGCGGCGGCGCATCGCTGAATGTGTTCGTCTGCGCGAACTGCCACGCGCCGTGGCAAGTCGTCGGCGCCACGATCAGGTGGACCTTGACCGACTTGCCGTGGACCTTGTGGGTCACCGTCCGGTCGGGGACCTTGATGCTGAACTTGGTGATGTCGAACGGACTGGTCACGCCTGGGGTCACGAT
>DATCNP010000024.1:0-2602 GCA_036565205.1 Solirubrobacteraceae bacterium
CGTGGCGGTGCCGGTGTCGATCCTCAGCATCGTGGTGGCCATGTTCATCAAGCAGGTACAACTGCGGGGCAGTGACCCCGCGGACAGGCCCATCGGCGCCGGCAAAGAGGGGGTTCGCTGATGCCCGGCGTGACGATCGCGGCCGCGTACGGCGTGGGTGGCAGCATCGTCGCCCCCGCCGTCGCACAAGCGTTGGGACTGCCGCTGCTCGATCGGGCGATCAGTGTCGCCGTGGCCGAGCAGTTGGGCGTGAGCGTCCACGAGGCCGAAACCGCCCAGCCGTCGCGTTCGCTGGCCGACCGATTCCTGTCGCTACTCGCGCCGCTCGCCGGCGGGGTCCTGGGTGCCGGGACCGATGCCGCGCCACCGGATGCCGACGTGCCGGCCGGCGAGGCTGACGCCTTTCGCGAGCAGGCCGAGCGGGTCATGCGGGAGGCGATCGTGAGCGGCGCGGTCATCCTCGGCCGCGCCGGCGCTGCAGCCCTCCGGCAGGAGCCGGACGTGCTGCGCGTGCGGCTATTCGGTCCGAAGCAGGCACGCCTCGCCCAGGCGAGCCACCTCGACCAGATCGACATGCAGACCGCGGCCGAGCGGATGAAGCAGGTGGACGCGGCCCGCGAGCAGTACGTACGCAGGCTCTACCGCTGCAGCGCGGACGATCCCGCGCTCTTCCACCTGCATGTCGACAGCACCGCCCTCGCGCTGGACGCGTGCGCCGAACTCATCGTGGCGGCCTACCGGTCCCTGACCGCCAGCCGCGATCAGTAGTAGTGCTTGCGCCCGCCGATCGCACGCCCGCTGGCCCCGGCGATCGCGAGCACGGCGCCGACGACGATCGCAATGATTCCCAATATCCAGATGATCTGGATTTTGGCTATGAAGCCGATGAGCAGCAGTATCACACCTAGGACGATCATCGAGGTTCCTTTTCTTCCGAGGTCGCCGCCGGCCGCGGCAATCGGAGTGATACCCGCTCGTCGGCGGATTCTAACGAGCAGTCATGGCCGGTGGCCTGCCCTCGCACCGATCGTCGCGAGCGCTTGGCTGTCCATTACTTGACGCCCGATATGCCCGAAGCGAACTTGCGGGGCCATGCCAGCGCGCCTTAGCGTGCCTGAAACACGCGCCGGATCCTCGACGATGGCGAATCGTGGAGGCGACTCCGACGCGACACGGAGGGTTGGTCGTGTCCGACAGTTCGCCCCGCTTCGAGCTGCCGCCCCCGGGCGGCGTCGCCTGGCTCGACGTGTCCGCCGAGGACTCGAACGGGAACCACGGCCGGACCCGGACCGGACCGCTCGGTCTGCAGATCACCCCGCTCACCCAGTCGCGCGCACCCTACTTCTTCAAGGGAGCCCGGCTGCGCGGGACGCGCTGTATCTGGACGGCCTCGACGGTGAGCGGTGCCGAGCTGTACCGAGCGCCGCGTGAGCTGTCCAGCCAGCAAGTCGACGGCCACATCCACGTGCTCGCGCGCAACGATTGCCCGGGCTCGGTATTCGACCCGGTCGGCTCCTCCCTGCACGGGGAGCTGCGGATCATCGACCCGGCAGAAGAGATCGTCGAGCAGTTCGTCGCCAACGCCCATCTGTACACGCTCAACGTGCCGCAGGCGGCGATCGGCGTCGAGCCCGGCACGCTCGCCGGCATGGTCGACCGCACCTTCGAACTCACCCCGTTCCAGAGTCAGCTCCTGCGCTCGGCGGTGAGTCTGCTGCTCGTCGGCGTGGACGAGCTCAACAGCTCGGCCAGCCTGGTCGGCGTCGACCGGTATCTCTCCTCGCTGACCGGCCTGTTGCTGCGCACCGCCGTGCGCAAGCCGGGGGCTGAGCTCGAGCAGATCGCGTCGGTGCGGGCCCGGACCGACGCGATCATCTACGAGCAGGCTGCCGATCCGTTGCTGACGCCCGCCACGATCGCCGCGCAGCTGAACATCTCGCTGCGACAGCTCTACCGCGCGTTCAATGGGACGGACAGTCCGGCCGCGCGGATCCGCAGCCGCCGCCTCGAGCATGCCGCCGAACTGCTGTCCGCCCGTAGCACGCAGCCGCAGGTCGAACGGGTGGCGCAGGAGTGCGGGTTCGTCTCGGCCGAGTACTTCTCGCGCGCGTTCCGCCGCGAGTTCGGGTTGAGCCCGCGCGCCTACCGCGCCGCGAATAAGGACAGACCCCCATCGACAATGCCGTCAGTCGCTGACGGGTAGCCCCCGGTTGCGGCTGGCGATGCGCACGGCATCGGCGGCGCTCGCTAGCCTCTTCGACAGTTGCATCGCAGGCTCGACCCGTTCAAGATCATTTCGGTTTCTCGCTCTGCTGCTTGTACGAGCTGATCTATGGAGGCGCACAACATGTTTACTCGGGTCGCGGTGGTCAACCGGGCTGAGCCTGCGGTAAGGCTCATCCGAGCGGTGCGGGAGCTGAATGAGGAACATGGCTACGGCATCAAGGTCATCGCCCTGCACACCGAGGCCGAGCAGCGAGCGCTCTTCGTGCGTTCGGCCGACGAGTCGGTCTGCCTGCGCTCCGGCGGTGCTGCGAGCGGGCCATATCTCGACCACGAAGAGCTCGCGCGGGCTCTACGGGTCAGCCGGGCCGACGCGGTG
>DATCNP010000025.1:0-5382 GCA_036565205.1 Solirubrobacteraceae bacterium
ATGATCCATGCCCATGAACGGCGAGACGTGGAGCGCCTTGCCGAACTGACCCGCGAGCACCGCAGAGTCACGCTGCTTGCCATCGATCACGTAGGCGTGCCGCTCCCCCCAAGGAGTGTTCGTCACCTCCGCGACGAGCGCTTGCACGCGCTCGCCGCCCGGCCCGAAGCAGTAGTAGAAGCTGACGGGGTTAAAGCAGTGCCCGAACGAGCGCAAATTGGTCAGCAGCCGGATCGGACCCGCGGGCCGCACGCCCGTTTGCTCGCTCACCAAGTCACGCACCGCGCGGTCGAGCGGCACAGCGGGATCGCCCAAGTAATCGCGGCGGCGGAAGCGAACCAGCCCCGGGCGCCGGGCGACCAGTCGGCCGTCAAGCAGCCCCGGGAGCTCGTCCAGGTCGAGGTAGGCCAGCGCCAGTCGATGGCTGAACTCGCGCCGGGGGCCAAAGCGCCGGTGGCGAATCGTGCCCTCGTAGATGCAGCTCGCGCTCACAGCCGCGCCCCGAAGCGCTCGCCCACCCGCAGCGCGCTGACCACGCCGTCCTCGTGAAATCCCCAACCCCAATAGGCGCCGCAGAAGTGCGTCCGGTTGCGCCCGTCGATCTCATCCACTCGCGCCTGCGCCTTGACCCCCGCGGCCGTGTACACCGGATGCGCGTAGGGAATCGTGCGGATCACATGAGCCGGATCGATCGCCTCGGTGCGGTTGAGCGTCACGCAGAACTCGCGCTCGGCGCGCAGCGACTGAAGGCGGTTCATGTGATAGGTCACGGTGGTCGCGCCCTTCGGTTCGGGGAGCAGGTGGTAGTTCCAGCTCGCCCAGGCGCGCCGGCGGCGGGGCAGGAGCCGAACGTCGGTGTGGAGCACCGCCTCATTGGGCTGATAGGGGATCGCGCCGAGGATCTCGTGCTCACAATCGGTGGCGTCCCGCAGCAGCGCGAGCGCCTGGTCGGAATGGGTCGCCAGCACGACCTCGTCGAACCGCACCGCCTCGCCGCCGCGGGGCTTGACGAGCACGTGGTCTGCGTGGCGCGTGACGGCATCGACGGGCGTTCCGAGCCGTAGCCTTTCCCCGAAAGGGCGCGTGAGCGCCTCGACGTAGCGCGCGGATCCCCCGCGGACCGTCCGCCAGCGAGGCCGGTCCCGGGACGAGAGCATGCCGTGGTTGTCGAAGAACTCGGCCAGGAAGCGCGCGGGAAACGACCACATCTGGCCAGGGGCGGCGGACCACACGGCCGAGGCCTGGGGGACGATCAGCCGCTCGATGAACATCCGGGAGAAGCGATGGCGCTCCAGCCAGTCGCCGAGAGAGAGATCGTGTGCACGATCGGCGAGCAGCTCGCGCGCGGCGCGGTTAAACCGAGCCAGATCGGCGACCATCCGGTGAAACCGGGGGGCCAGCAGGTGCGCTCGGTTGGCGAACAGGCCGTTGGGCGAGGCACTGCTGTACTCGAAGTCTCCCACCCCGTCGCTGACGCTGAAGCTCATCGTCGATGGCTGCCCGCTGACCGCCAGGCGCTCGAGCAGCCGCTCGAAGTTCGGGTAGTTGCGGTCGTTGAAGACGATGAAGCCGGTATCGACCTGATGCGTCTCGTTCGGCGTATCGACGCGGATCGTGTTCGTGTGGCCGCCCGGATAGGCATTTGCCTCGAACACGGTGATGTCGTGCCCTGGGTGCAGGAGGTGGGCCACCACGAGGCCAGAGATTCCGGAACCCACCACGGCGAATCTCATCTCAGTGCTTTTCTTGCCTCGGGCCCACTCTGATCAGTACGGAGTTCCGGGCTGGACGGATCAGAGTCCTCTGAGCGCTCCGGCGGTCCTTTACTACGAGTCGGCGCCGCTCGCCGGCGGCGACGCCCCGGGGACGATTCCCCCGGGGCGCTGGCGCGAGTGGGCCCGCCCCCCCACTCGTCACGAGGCTCAGCCGACGATGAGCCCGATCGCCGAATGCCCAAGATGCGAGGAAAGGCGGCCAGGAAATGCGTCTCCGGGCCCATGCGTTGTTCGTCTCACGCGCGATGCTGTCCGCGTCGACCGCGAGCAGCACGACCCTTACGACGTCGACCGCCGGGATGAACTGCTCGAGCAGCTGCCCAGGGCCTCGGTGCGCCGCCAAGCGCCAGCTATAGCGCGGGGGGAGCATGAGATGGAGCTGGGTGACCGGCTCGCGTCCGTGTCTGGGGGCGATCACCACGTGGGCACGTCGATACGGCGCGCGCTGTACCTCCAGTGGCCTAGTCGGGATCGCGTTATGCGATGTCAGGCTGTTACGCCATCTCCCGAGACCGGCGTTCGTCATCCGGCCAGTGCGAGCTCAGGACCGCTGGTGAGCTTTCGGTGCAGCTTTGTGAGTGCGAGGCGTTGCCTACCCTTGACCGTCCCAAGCGGAATCCCTACTTTTTCGGAGATTTCGGTTTGAGTCAGCCCTTTGAAGTACGCCAGCTCGATAACCCCGCGTTGGTCGTCCGGAAGGCTGACCAGCAGTTGGCGGGCGTGGAATGATTCCTCGCGGTCGGCCACCTGTTCCTCAGTACGCTCTGCGGCTTCGAGCTGTGCGACGAGCGCGTCATCGATCTCGACGTCACGATCGTGTCGGGCTTCGCGGCGCAGGCAGTCGATGCTTCGGTTTCGCACCATCGACAAGAGCCACGTTTTGAACGTTCCCCGGCTCGTGTCGTAGCTTCGTGCGGCTCGCCATACGCCGAGAAAGGCGTCTTGGGTGGCTTCTTCGGCCGCTCTCCGGCGACCGGTGACCCGCATCGCGAGTCCGAAGACTTGGGCGCTGTGCCGGTCGTAGATCGCTTCGAAGGCCCGGACGTCGCCCCTAGCGACCCGGAGCACGAGGTCGTGGTCTTCGAGCCTGGTGAGCTGTGCCTTGGTCATGGCTCTCCACTGTACATGTTCTGTCTAGATTCTGTCAAGTTCTTGCCTAGATCGGCTAGCATCGGGTGGTGGCCGAGACTGGACGACTCCGGATTGGGGAGCTCAGTAGGCGGGTCGGAGAGAGCCCCGAGCTCCTACGCGCGTGGGAAACCCGCTACGGGCTGGTAACACCTGAGCGAACCCCGGGCGGACTTCGTCTTTATTCCGAGCAGGACGAACGCCGCGTCCGGGCGATGCGCGAGCACATCAACGCGGGGCTCTCCGCCTCCGAGGCTGCGCGCTTGGCGAAGCTCGCCGGCGACCCAGAGCCCGAAGCGGCCTCGGCGACCCTAGCCGACATCGAAGCGGCACTCGAGCGCGGCTTTGACGCGCTCGATGAGTCCGCAGCCCAGGCGGCGCTCGATCGTCTCCTTGTCGCGTTTGGACTCCGACAGGCCCTTGCGGAGGTGATCCTGCCGTTCCTGCGCCGGCTCGGTGTGCGCTGGGCCGCCGCCCAGGCAAGCGTTGCCCAGGAACACTTCGCGAGCAACATCATCGGCGGGCGCCTCCGCGCGCTGGCTCGGGACTGGGGACAAGGCGTCGGACCGCGCGCAATCCTGGCCTGCCCACCCGGCGAGCTGCACGAGCTCGGACTGCTGTCTTTCGGCCTTGCCCTCCGCGAGCGCGGCTGGCGGATCACCTACCTGGGCGCCGACACTCCGCTTGATGACATCACCGCCGCGCTGGATGAACTCGCCCCCGCAATCGTCGTGCTGGCCGCGATGACCCCGCAGCGGTTCCTCGACAGCGCCGACGAGCTGACCGCTCTCACGGCGCAGATCCGAGTCGGGCTCGGCGGCGCGGGCGCCTCCGCTGCTCTGGCCAACCGGCTGGGCGCGGAGTTACTCGCGGGCGAGCTCGTGGACGTCGCGGCTGCGCTTACGCCCTGACCGTTCCGTGCGATCCTTCACGCCGCGATGTACGTCTCGCTGTCTCGCCTGCGCGTCAAGGAGCACGGCGCACCAAGACTGACCGCCGCCTTCCGTGCGCGCGCACACCTCGTCGACGACGTAGACGGCTTCATCGACCTCCAGGTCTGGCAATCTGACCGCGACGCAGGTGAGCTCGTCATGGTCAGCCGATGGCGCGACCGCGCTAGCTTCACGGCGTACATGAAAAGCGAGGCGCACGCAATCTCGCACGACCGGATCGACCCGAGCGTGCAAGAGCTGATCAAGCTTGAGCGCCTCGAGCACCTCCACACCTACGAGGTCATCGCCGAGTGAACCGGCCGCCGGGATCGCCCAGCGGAGGCGCACCACCCGACTCGGCGACATTGCCCGACGGCTCGATCGTCGAGCTCGCGCCGCTTGCCCGAGAGATCGGCCGCCGCCACCGACTCGAGTTTCCCGACGAAGCCGACCGCTACGGCGACCGAGGGCTCGAATGGTGTGTCTACGACAACCAGTGGCTGCTCTCCTGGGCGATCATGGCCGCCGCAGGGTGGGGCGACTTCAGCGACCAACTCGCCTGGCTGGCAGGGATACTCGAGAGCCGCGGGTATCCCGTCGACCGCCTCGCTCGCGACCTCGAGATAGCCGCGGACGTGACCACCCACGCGCTGCTCTCGGGACCCGACCCCGTCCGCGGGATCCTCCTCTCCGGTGCCGAGGCTGTGAGAGCACGCTAACCGGTCATCGGGCGGCCCATGTGGGCGCCGGGTCACCGGAGACGGCGCCGAGGACCGCGCCCCACGAACGCGGCGGGAGTACCCGCGCTGAGGCAGAGCAGGTCTCGCGCTGCGCATGGCAGGAGACCCGCAACTCGCCAATTGCGCAACCGGGCCCGGCCGGAGGCGCCCATCGGCCCGAGTGGTCGCTCCGAGAGCCTTGCTCTTCCGCGAAATGAGGAGCCGGTGCTAGCCGACTTGGAGCTAGCGTCGACCGCCCCTGGGACGCGCCGCGACGCGCCGCCATCCAGTCGGCGGACTGCTGCATCCGCGATTGAAGGGCAGTCTCGTCGGCCGCCGGCGCGCTGCCCCGTTCGGACACGACCGACCACGACCGTTCGGGTCCGGCGCGTCGCTGCATGTCGTGCTTTGCGGCAGTCTCAGACGGCCGCATCGAGCCCCTGAGATGGCTGGTTTGGAACGCCAACAGCCACGCCGACCGACATGACCACGACTGTCCGTCCGCCCCGGCGATGCAGCACTCTGGCGGCGCCGCCCTGACGGCTGCCTCCACCGCTAGCCACGAACTCCTGAGCAGCAAGCACAAGAGCAGCAGCCTCGCCGGCACCACCCGGAGTGCTGCATTCGCAGCTGGGGCCACGCCAACGCGATGCTCGGCGTGGCTGCTCCGTCGCCGTTGCGCTCGTGAGCCGCGAGAGGAGTCCGAAGGCGAAAGCGCTCGTCAGGACCGAGCCGTCCGACGCCGCGATCTGGCTGCTTCCAGCGTTTAGCCCGAAGTTCCCTCTCTTCGGTTTAGCGGAAGCCTGACGCTGGGCCAGAGCCTACGGT
>DATCNP010000026.1:0-6305 GCA_036565205.1 Solirubrobacteraceae bacterium
CTGATCGATGGGCGCACCCGCAAAGCGCGCGAAAGCACGCTTCCGCAGACGTCGCATTCGCCCTGCCCGCCCCCACGTCGCGGACGATCGAGTTGGCGACGTAGCGATCGTCCCGATCGAGACCGTCTGCGACGCCGCTCACTGCTGGTATCGCCCGAGAGCGAGCGTTCGGCGCCGGAATAATCGGCTTCTGGTTTGTGGCGAACGCACGGTCGCTATCCAGAACGCGGCGCCACGCTTCGCTAAAGCATGTGGAGTCGCCTGCGGCGGCGAGCGCGATCGGGCTAGCGATTGGTCTGACCCGAGGGAGCCCGCCATCGCTGACGGGCTCCATTGACATCTCATGACCACCAGCGGACATCCGGTGACCCAAGCCGGGACACCGGAATGACTTTCTACACTCAACCGCAGCCGGTGTTGAACCCGCAGCTGGAGCACGTGTAGCAGCTGCCGGTGCGCTGCATCATGCCGCCGCACTGCTGGCAGGCTGGCCCCAGGTCGAGGCCTTGGCGCACTGCCGGCAGGACGGGCGGATCGTCGGTCAGTCCAGCCGTGGCCGGACGCGCCGCCGCCGACTCGCCCGCGCCGGCGTTGGGCCCGTTGCCCGGCGCCTCGGCGCTCGCCGGGCCCGCCGTGTCGCCCATCTGCGAGGTGACAGTGTCCTGCGCGGTCTGTCGGGCACGAACCGCCGGGGTGAGAATCCCGAGCTCCTCTTGGAGATCCGTGTCCAGGAAGCGCGAGGCCAGCCAGCGCATGATGTAGTCGGGCATCGACTTGGCGAACGGGATCTCCGGGTTGGAGGTCATTCCCTCCGGCTCGAAGCGCATGTAGCTGAACTTGCGCACCAGCGTCTCGAGCGGCACCCCGTACTGGAGCGAGATCGAGATCGCCGTGGCGAACGAGTTCATCATCCCGCGCAGGGTCGAGCCCTCCTTGCCGATGTCGGTGAGGAAGATCTCTCCGATCGTGCCGTCTTCGTACATGCCCGCCGTGATGTAGCCCTCGTGGCCTCCGATCGAGAACTTGTGCGTGATCGACTGGCGCTCGCGTGGCATCCGCCGGCGCTTCGGCGGGGCCTTGGCCAGTGCCTCGGCCACGGCTGCGCCGATCTCCTGCGCCGTGTCCACGGGCTCGGCGACGCCCTGCTGTGCGTCGGTGCGTAGCGCCTGCGCGGTCTTCGAGCCATCGCGGTAGATCGCCAGCGCCTTGACGCCGAGCCGCCACGCCTCGATGTAGGCGTCGGCGATGTCGGCCACGGTGGCCGATTCCGGCATGTTGACGGTCTTCGAGATCGCGCCGCTGAGGAACGGCTGGACCGCGCACATCATCTTGATGTGACCGGTGTAGGAGATCGCGCGCTCGCCGACTGCGACGTCGAACACGGGCAGGTGCTCGTCGGCGAGATCCGGTGCGCCGATGATCGTGCCGTGCTCGTTGACGTAGGCGACGATCTGCTCGATCTGGTCGTCCCCGTAGCCGAGTGTCTGCAACGCCAGCGGCACCGTGCGGTTGACGATCGTCATCTGGCCCCCGCCGACCAGCTCCTTGAACTTGACCAGCGAGAAGTCGGGCTCGACGCCGGTGGTGTCACAGTCCATCAGGAAGCTGATCGTCCCGGTGGGCGCGAGGACGGTCGCCTGCGCGTTGCGGTAACCGTGCTCCTCGCCAACCTCGACCGCCTCCTCCCACACGCTCCGGGCGGCCTCGAGCAGCGCCGTGTCCGTGCACGTCGAGTCCGGAATCGCGTACGACGCATCGCGATGCATCCTCATCACGGCGTTATGGGGCTCACGGTTCTCGGCATAGTGCTCGTATGGTCCGATCGCCGCCGCGATCCGGGCCGAGCCGAGATATCCGCGGCCGGTCATCAACGCCGTGATCGCGGCCGCCGTGCCCCGCCCAGCGTCTGAGTCGTAGGGCACGCCGTCGGCCATCAGGTAGGCGCCGAGGTTGGCGTAGCCGAGCCCGAGCTGGCGGAACGCCCGCGCGTTGGTGCCGATCTCCTCGGTCGGATAGCTCGAGGGAGAGACGACGATCTCCTGCGCGAGGAGCACGACATCGACGGCGTGCTCGAAGGACTCGATGTCGAACGTGCCGTCCGCGCGGCGGAACTTCATCAGGTTCAGCGACGCGAGGTTGCAGGCCGAGTCGTCGACATGCATATATTCACTGCACGGATTAGAAGCGTTGATCCGACCCGAGTTGGGAGACGTGTGCCACTGGTTGATCGTGGTGTCGTACTGGACGCCAGGATCGGCGCAGCGCCAGGCAGCTTCGGCGATCTCCGTCATCAACTGTCGTGCCGGAAGCGTCTTGATCGGCTCACCGGTGGTGCGGGCGAGCAACTCCCAATCCTCGTCGTTCTCGACCGCCTGCATGAACTTCTCGGTCACGCGGACCGAGTTGTTGGCGTTCTGGTACTGGATCGAGTAGAAGCCTTCGCCGTCGATCGACATGTCAAAGCCGGCGTCGCGAAGGGCGGCGGCCTTGTCCTCCTCTTTGGCCTTGCACCAGATGAACTGCTCGATGTCGGGATGGTCGACATCGAGCACGATCATCTTGGCCGCGCGGCGGGTCTTGCCGCCCGACTTGATCGTGCCGGCCCAGGCGTCGGCGCCACGCATGAAGCTGACCGGACCAGAGGCGGTGCCACCCTTGGACAGGGGCTCCATCGAGCCACGGATCTTGGACAGGTTGATTCCCGACCCCGACCCGCCGCGGAAGATCTTTCCCTCCTTGGTGTTCCAGCCGAGGATCGACTCCATCTCATCTTCGACGCTGAGGATGAAGCAGGCGGAGCACTGCGGGCTCTCCTCGAACCCGACGTTGAACCACACGGGCGAGTTGAACGCCGCCAGCTGGTGGAGCAGGATGTGGATCAGCTCGGCCTCGAACGTGTCCGCGTCCTCGTCGGTTGCGAAGTAGCCGCGCTCGCGGCCCCAGCCGGCGATCGTCCCGGCCACGCGGCCGATCATCTGCTTGACCGATCGCTCGCGGGCCGGCGACTCGAGCTGTCCGCGGAAGTACTTCTGAGCCACGATATTGGTCGCGTTCTGTGACCAGCTCTTTGGGAACTCCACGTCTTGCTGCTCGAATGCGACCTTGTCCCCGTGGCCGATCCGCGCGTCACGCGTCTCCCACTCGATGGCATCGAACGGATGCGTCTCGGGCGTCGTGAAATAGCGACGGATCGAGAGACCTGCACCGGCCTCGGCGCCGGATATCTGTGTTTCCTGGATGTTCCTCATGCGTCCTGCTCCTCTCGATTTCCGCTGCAATCTCGCTTCTGCGCCCGGCATATTCGATCGGCCGAACGGGCGGTCAACAGTGGCGGAAGGCTCGGACGGAAACAGGGTGCAGGAGAGACGCCCCTGCGCCCGGGCAACCGGTCTCCGTCCACTACCGATTCTATCGACTGCGGTTGGCTTTCTCCGGCTACGGAATAGCCCAACCTGCGGCCATTTCTCAGGCTGCTGGTGCCTAGGGAGGCGCCGCAGTCAGTCGGCTCAGGTGAGATCGGAGCGGAGAGCGGCGGCCGCGTCGCGCAGCTCACGCTCAGCATCTTCGCTGGCCCGCTGCTCGGCGCTTCGGCGGACCATCTCGAGCTTCGCGTCGCGCTCCTCGGCGCGAGCGTCACGAAGCTCGGCGTCGAGCGTACCGCTACGGCCCTCGGCCAGCTCGACCTTTGCCTCGGCTTCAGCGAGCAAGCCGCGAAGCTCCCTTACCTCAGCCTCAGCTGTCTCGCGCGCGGTCCTCGAGCCGATCAGCTCGGCGGTCGCCTCGGCGAGGCGACGCTCGAGGTCGACACGCCAGCTCTCGAGCTCCTTCAGCGTTGAGGTTGCGGTGGCGCTCGCCTCGTCGGCGTGCTTGGCTCGCTCGCGAGCTTTGACCGCCACACCGTCGTACGCGGCGACCTGCCGCGTCAGCTCGTCCCGCTCAAAGGTCATGATCCGAAGCTCGTCGCGTGCGTGGTCGAGCGCTTGTTCGCGCTGGGAGAGCGTCTCGCGCGCGCCGGCCAGGTCGTGCTCGAGGCCGGCATTGATGCTCTGAGCGTCCGCGACGGCCCATTCGAGACGGGCGGCTCGCTCCTCGGCCTCGACGAGTGACGCCTCGAGCTCACCGGTGCGCGCCTCCAGCTCCCGGGCGCGCTCGCGCGCGACCGCGGCGACTTCGCGCGAGTCCTCGGCTCGCCGCTCCGCGTCACGCCTCGCCGCCTCGGCGGCGGCCACGACCTCACTGTCCTGCGGTGCCAGCTTGAGCTCGGCGTTGAGGGCCGACAGGCGCTCGCATTCCGCTTGCAACTCGGCGGCCGCGCTTCCGGCTTCGATCGCGAGCGCCGCGAGCTCGATCTCCCGCGTGTGGGCGATCCCCGCCTGCTCGCGAGCGATGTCCAGCTCGCTTCTGAGCTCGGCTTTCGTGCGCGAGGAGTCGCCTCGGCCGGCGCTGGCCGAGGAGCCTGCGACGGCCTCGCCGCCTGCCGATCGCGCCTGACCGGGGACCGGGCCCGGCAGATCGACGATCGTGCCATCGGCGAACTCCAGAGCGAACTGCGTGTCAGCGGTGAGCCTGGTCTTCGAAACGGCGTATGCCGCCCGGACTACACCGTCTATGTCGAGCGGGGCCAGGATCGGCACCCGGCGCTGCGTCCGGTTGCCGTCCTCCAAAAGCAGCTTCGGCCGGCTGGTAGATACGTCCTCGCCGGACACCCGGACTGCGACGCGCAGCAGATCAGTTTCGGGGGCCGCTCGTACCTGCTCGAAGAGTTCGAGCTCGATCTTCAGCGAAAGGTCGCTCACGGAGACACCAATTCTAGGTCTGCCGCGCATCTTTCGCCCGACATTCGCCGGATATGCCCGCAAACGGGCGGACGGTGCCAGTGAAGCCGCTGGTGAGGCTCTCGGATGAGTTCGACGAATCCGTACCATTTCGCTGCCCGGGGGTGGTCTGGGATCGTCAGCGATCCCGAGGACTCCAGGGTTAATGTCGGCGCGACGCTCAACCGGCTTGAGACGCTGAGCCGGCTGGGCGCAAAGCCCCAAACCCCTCCGCGACCTCAGATCAAGTCGGCGATTGCCTCGAGTGCGGCTTCCAGCACCTCGGGCGCCGGGCGCGCGGCATCGATCGGTCGGACACGCTCGGGCGCTTGCTCGGCGAGCTCGCAGTATGCGCGGGAGACCCGATCGAAGAACTCCTGCGATTCGAGCTCGAGCCGATCGGCCTCCTCTCCGCGCGCGTGTGACCGTGCGCGCCCGAGCGAGGGATCGATCATCAGCAGCAGCGTGCGGTCGGGCCGCCTTCCGCCGGTGGCGAACTCGTTGACGGCCCTCACCGGCTCGACGCCGAGACCTCGCCCGGCGCCCTGGTAGGCCAGCGAGGAGTCGACAAAACGATCGAGCAGTACCCACGCGCCCTGGGCGAGCAGCGGTTCGAGCGCTTCCTCCACGAGTTGGGCACGGGCGGCCGCGTAGAGCAGCGCCTCCGCGCGAGCGCCGATCCTGACGGTGGGATCTTTGACCAGCGCGCGCACGCGCTCGGCAGCGGCGACGCCGCCCGGCTCTCGCAGTAGCTGGACGTCGATCCCGCGTTCGGCGAGGACGTCCCGCAGCGACGCCGCAAGCGTCGTCTTGCCCGCGCCGTCGATCCCTTCGATCGTGATCAGTCGTCCGCTCGCCACTGCGCTCATCCTCGACGTTATCGGTGGCTAGGATCGAACCGCGTGCTCGCACAGCTCGACCGCCACCCCCATGCGCGCTCCATCCTGGGGCCGGCGCTGCACGAGGGCGGCTCGGCCTCGCACGCGTATCTGTTTCACGGCCCGGGCGGGGCGGGGAAGCGGGAGGCCGCCCGAGCACTGGCGGCGGAGCTTCTCGCCGCGGGCTCGCCCCACCCCGAGGATGCACGCGCCCGGGTGCAGTCCGGCGCGCACCCCGACCTGACCTGGGTGGTGCCCAGCGGAGCCCACGAGATCCTCGTCGGCGACATCGACGGCCCGGTGGTGGCGGCGGCGAGCAAGACGCCGTTCGAGTCGAGCCGTCGGGTGTTCGTGATCGAGCGCGTCGACGAGCTCGGAGACGAGGCAGCAAACCGGATGCTGAAGACGCTCGAGGAGCCGGCCGCTTTCGTGCATCTGATCCTGCTCACCGACCGGCTCGGCGAGGTGCTGCCGACGATCCGCTCCCGCTGCCAGGTCGTGCGCTTCGAGGCAGCGGCGATCGAGGACATCGCGGCTGGGATCGAAGCTGACGGGGTCGATGCCGCGGCGGCGATCGCGTCTGCACGACTCTCGCTCGGTGACGCTGATCGGG
>DATCNP010000027.1:0-1733 GCA_036565205.1 Solirubrobacteraceae bacterium
GTGGTGTACGGCGCTGAGCGCGTCATCCTCGCTTGACGCTTACGCGGCTGCGGCGATCGCCATCACCTCCTCGGCGGACTTTCACATCAAGCCTCTGACATGGAGTAGGACGTCAAGGGGTGAGTCGCGGTGTGATGGTTGTCCTCGCGGCTGGGAGCAGCGGTGGGCTCTGGGCAGCGACGGTGGATCAGACTGACATTCGCGGGTCGGGACCGCATGACTGGGAACCGTCGGGAGCTGCCTCGGTCTAGCGTCGCGGGTCGCCGGCGGCTGCCGGCGCGGCATAGAGGCGTCGAGGGTCCTCCGTGTGGTCGAGCGCACTTCGCTGCTCCAGCCGCAAGCTTTCGTCGCTCAGCCCTCCGCGCGCAAGGGTTGCTCGGTGGCGATCGCCCAGACGAAGCCGGCGAGCTCGCGGGCGCAGGCGACGACGATCTTCTGGCGCGGCTTGCCGCGTGCGGCCATCCGGCGCCAGCGCCGATGGAGGCGTTGCTGGCAGCGCCAGGCGCGGGCACGGACGAGCGGATCCTGTTCGTGTTGGCGGCGGGCGAGGCGCTCGCCGATCTGCGGGCGTCGGCCGGCCGACCAAGCCGCTTCGACCAGCAGCCGGCGGACGTGTGCGTTGCCGGCCTTGGTGATCGAGCCTTGTCGGCGGCGCTCGCCTGAGGAGCGCTCCGAGGGAACGAGGCCGACGAAGCTCATGAACTCCTCCGCTGTAGTGAAGCGGCTGAAGTCGCCGACCTCGGCAGCGATCCCGAGCGCGGTCAGCGTGTCGACCCCGCGCAGACAGCGCAGCCGGCCGACCAGCACAGCGAAGGCAGGCTCCGCCGCGAGCGCCTCGATCTCGCGGCCGAGCGTCGCGATCCGCGCGTCGACGAGATCGAGCGCGTGCAGGTAGTCGTCGAAGGCGACCTGCCGCGGTGCCTCGACGAAGCGCTGCTGGCCGAGCCAGCGGCGGCGAGTGACGCCCCAGCACGTCGTCGGCAGCCGCCGGTCGTTGCGGAGCATCAGCTTCGAGAGCCGGTGGCGGGCGCGCATCCGCTCGATTCGAGCGTCCTCGCGCGCGCGGATCAAATCCCGTGCCGCCTCGAGCTCCGCTGTCGGCACCTGGATCGGTGAGAGCAGCCCCGCCGCGTGCAACTGCGCGAGCTTGCGTGCGTCGCGCGGGTCGGTCTTGATCCGATCGCCAGGCCGCTGGGGCACCAACCCCGGCGCGACGACGTCGCAGGCGATCCCGCGCTCGACCAGGTGTCGATACAAGCCGAAGCCGGTCGGCCCCGCCTCGTAACAACAACGCACGTCGCGCCAGCGCCGCAGCGCCCGCTCGACGACCTGATGGTCGTAGGGCAGCGTCCGCTCGTCGAGCAACTCGTCGCCGCGGACCGCAGCCAAACGGACCGAGCTCGCGTGCACGTCGAGGCCGATTGTTACCGTCATAGACTCGTGCATGGTCGGCGACCTCCGTATGTGGCTCTACCGGGCACACCCCGGCAACCCACGACAAATGCGTAGGCGCCGACCACTCTCACCGACGCCGAAGCCTGTCGGGCTACGGCTCCATCCTGTCTAGCTGTAGTTCCTGAGCACGTTGGTTCATCCGGGTTTCCTTGAGGCTGAGAGCTGCCAAGCCACTCAGTCCAAGGAGGACACCGGATGAAGCTTCACGGTAACATGGCTCTCAGCTGCCCTCGCTCGTTGCACTGCCTCTGATTTTGGGGGTCGTGCTGACGTTCAGC
>DATCNP010000028.1:0-3739 GCA_036565205.1 Solirubrobacteraceae bacterium
GGTCGAGACAGCCGCCCCGGCCCATCACCAGCGCGGCGTTCGGCCGCCGCTGGCGATCGGCGACTCGACGATGCTGCTGGCGCTGTTCGACCTGGCGCACATCGGGTACGAGGCAAACGCCCACGGCTGCCGCCAGTTTCCCGAAGCGCTCGATCTGCTGCGAGCCCGAAAGGCCCGCGGAACGCTCCCTCACATGGTGGTGATCGCGCTCGGTGCCGACGGCACGATCTCACATGCCCAGGTCGGCGAGACGATCGGCCTGCTCTGCTGCACGCGACTGCTGGTGCTCGTCACGCCGCGGGAACTCGGGGGCGGCTCGGGCTCGGACGCGGCGACGGTGCGCGAAGAGGCTCGGCATCACGGCGGACGGATCAGGCTGCTCGATTGGGTCAAATACAGCGCCGGCCATCCGGGATGGTTCCAACCCGATGGCCTGCACCTGACAACATCGGGCGCGGCCGCCTTCACCAGGCTGCTGGCGATGGCGCTGCCCTACGCCAACCCGAAGCCGAAGCCGAAGCCGAAGCCCAAGCCGAAGCCGAAGCCCAACCCGCAGCCGCCCAAGGGACCCTGAGATGAGCACCAGTCCCCCTGCCGAAACCCCAGAAGACGCGCTCAAGGCGATCGCCAATGCGGCGGTGGCGGAAGCGAAGCGGACCGCTCAGGGAGAGCCCGACCCACTCGTGTCCGCGGCGTTCGCCCTCGGCTGGCAGATGGCCGAGATCTACCAGCCCGAGCCGAGCCCCGAGCAGGCGTCGGATGGCCAAGGCCACCTGGTCGGGCTCTCCGGGCTGACGCCCGACCAGTGGGCGCAGGTCGGTCTGTTGCAGATGCAGGCCGGGATCAACAAGCTCGGCAAGACGATCACCGCCGCAGGGCTCTCCGTGCCGGACGCGCAGGCGTTCTCGAGCCAGCTCGACGGCCTGACCGACCAGCAGCGCGAGGCCGCGGTCGAGCAGTTCCACGTGAAGCTTCTTTCGACCTTCACCGCCGCCGACTACCGGCTCGGGAAGGCGTACGGACTCGGCCGCGCGCTCGCGGATGCGACGCGGAACGCGACCGACTTCCGCAGCCAGCTCGACGCCGGCAGTGTCGCCACGCTGACCGCGTGGACCAGGGATCTCTCGACCGCCTTTCCCCCTCACGCGGGGCACGTGGTCGCGAGTTCACTCGAGGCCTGGGCGGCCTGGGCGAAGCGGCCCGCCGGCAGCGTGAACGACGAGGCCCAGAGCCGCGCGCAGCTGCAGGCGCAGGGGCGACTGTGGCGCAGCATGCTCTCGGGCGAGAAGCGCGCCCTCGACATGCTCGAAGCGAGGGACTACATCGCCGCGGGCGAGCAGACGCTCCAGGGCACGGCAACACTCGTCCGTCCCGTGATCGAGCACCACTGGCCGCTGCTGGGGGCCGTTGCCGGACTGTTCGTCGTCGGCGTCCTGGTCGCGGTAATCGCCGACGATGCGGGCGGGATCGTCGGCGGGCTGGGGGCGATCCTGGCCAGCCTCGGGATCGGCTGGAGGGGGCTCGGCACCTCAGCCGGAAAGACCTTCGCGCATCTCGAGACGCCGGTGTGGGAGGCATCGCTGGACACCACGATCTACCGGCGGATCACGCCGCAGCGCGTCCTGGAGTGCGTGGCTGACACAACCCCCGGAACCGACGAGCCGTCGCTTGTGGCGGCGATGGGCACCGGTCAGGCGCAGCCCACCCCGAGCGCCGGCGCGCCAACGCAGCCGTTGCCCGCCGCGGACCCGGCAATCACGCCCCCGCCCGAGCCGATCAAGCCGGCGCCCTCCGAGCCGACGCCTGGCGAGCCGGCGTCGGGCGAGTAGGCCTCCCGACTACAGCTCCGCGAGGCGGCGGCGGAGGAAGCCTCGTTCCGGGTCGCTCGTGGTGAGCTCGAGTGCGCGCTCGTAGGCCAACCGCGCCTCATCGCCTCGGCCGAGCCTTCGGAGCAGCTCGGCCCGTGTCGAGTGCAGGTACTGGTAGTCCTCGAGCGCGAGCGCGTCGGTGATCCGCAGCGCGGCCTCGGGCTGTCCCGATTCGGCGACGGCGACGGCCCGGTTCAGCTGCACCACGGGAGAGCCGGTCAGCGCTCCGAGCTCGTCGTAGAGGGCGGCGATCTCGCTCCAGCGCGGGGGGTCGTCGAGTTGGAGCGATGCGATCGCCGCCTGGAGCAAATAGGTCCCGCGACCGTGCAGGGCGAAGCCGCGCTGCAGCGAGCTGCGGCCACGCTCGATCTGTGCCAGATCCCACAGCGCGCGGTCCTGGTCGGCGAGCAGCACGATCTCGCCGTCCCTGAACCTCGCGGCGCGACGGGCGTCGTGCAGCAGCATCAGGGCGAGCAGTCCGTGCGTCTCAGGCTCGTCGGGCATCAGCGCGGCCAAGACCTGCGCGAGGCGGATCGCCTCCGATGCGAGGTCGACGCGCCCGGCGTAGCCCTCGTTGAAGATCAGGTAGACCACCGCCAGCACCGCGGCGAGCCGCTCGGGGAGCAGGTGGTCAGGGGGGAGGCTGAAGGGAATCCCCGCGGCCTTGATCTTCTTCTTCGCCCTGGAGAGCCTGCGCTTCATCGTCTCCGAGGAGGTGAGGAAGGCCCGCGCGATCTCGTCCGTGCTGAGGCCGCCGAGCGCGCGCAGCGTCAACGCGACCTGCGCCTCCATCGCGAGCGCCGGGTGGCAGCAGGTGAACAGCAGCTCGAGCCGCTCGTCGGGAATCGTCGTCTCGTCTAGCTCGTCCACGGTGGAAGCCGGCAGGTCAAGCAGCTGCGTCTTCGCCGCCAGCGTCCGCTCCCGGCGCAGCCGGTCGATAGCGCGGTTGCGCGCGGTCGTGACCAGCCACGCGCCGGGATTGGCAGGAGCGCCGTCACGGGGCCACCGTTCGGCAGCGATCGCGAACGCCTCCTGAGCGGCCTCCTCAGCGAGATCGAAGTCGCCGAGGAAGCCGATCAGGGTGGCCAGGACGCGCGCCCACTCGTTGCGGAAGACCTGCTCGATCAGTACTACATCTCCACCAGCGGACGCACTTCGACCGAGCCGCCGAGGCGTGCGGCCGGGATCCGGCCGGCGACCTCCAGCGCCGCGTCGATGTTGGCGGCGTCGTACAGGTAGAAGCCCCCGAACACCTCCTTGGTGTCAGCGAACGGACCGTCCGTGGTCAGCGTCTGACCGTCCTGGACGCGGACCGTGGTCGCGGTCTCGGTCGGCTGCAGCTGGGCGCCGCCAACGCATTTCGGGTCCTCGCTGATTGCCATGTACTCCTGGCGCACGGCGGCGGACTCGTTCTCGGGGAGCGACTCGTGCGAGCCGGGCTTCGAGTAGATCAACAGTGCGTACTTCATCCCGTCCTCCTTTGGAGATGGTTGTCGTGAGCACGACGAACGAGATCCGCGCCAGGGGACAGCCCCCGGTCGCCGCCCACTGCGGATTCAGCTCATCGGAGCTCCCCGATTTGACTCTGCACGGCGGCGAGCAGCTCGCCGTCACGCACCAGCCCGGTGGCGCAGGCGAGCTCCGGGGCGAGGAAGCGATCCGGACCCGGGCCGGGAATCCCGGCCCGACGGAGCGCCTCGAGGGCAGCGCCGGTGGCGGGCGCGGGCGCGAGCGGGGCGCGGAGCTCGATCCCACGTGCGGCGGTGATCGTCTCGATGGCAATGATCCGGGCGAGGCTCTCCACCACCACCCGCAGCTTGCGGGCCGCCCCCCAACCCATCGACACGTGGTCCTCCTGCATCGCGCTCGTC
>DATCNP010000029.1:0-3220 GCA_036565205.1 Solirubrobacteraceae bacterium
CCGTGCTGCGAGGAAGGGGGCCAGATAGCGGCCGACGATCTTCGCCGGCGGCCACCAGAGCGCCTCGGTATCGGCGACCGACTCGGCCGTTCCTACCTCGGAGCGGAGGTAGCGGGGAACCATGCCGGTCAGAAGCAACCCCCGCAGCACTGGCTTGAACGGCGTCGGCTCGACCGGTGCCCCCACCTGGGCGGCGATGCTGGCGGCGACGGCGTCCGCCTGCTGGGTCGCGATCCCGCCCTGCTTGAGCGGGAACTGGGTCAGGTCGCCGGCGGCGTAGACATCGACCTCCGACCCGACGCGGCCGTACTCGTCGGTCGGGACGAACCCGTTGGGGTCGCAGGGAACGCCAGGAAGCCGAGGCCCCTCCAGCCGCGGCAACGCGACCGCGGCTTCCGCTTCGATCTGCCCATCGGGCGCGAGCCGGAGCACGCCGTCCTCGAAGCGAACGGGCGTCGCCCCCAGTTGCAGGGCGATGCCGCGCGTCTCGAGCAGCTCGCGAATTGCCTCGCTCGCCCTCGTCCCGAACAGCCCGAGCGGCGCTTCCTCGGGTGTCACCAGCGTGAGCTCGACACCCATCCTGCCTCTGTCGGTCAGGTAGCTACCCGTCAGCAGCACCAGTTCGTAGAGCGGCAGCGGCCAGGTGACGCCGGCCGGCAGCGCGAAGGCGAGCGCGCGAACGTCGCCCTCGAGGGCCCGTTCGAGCAGCGCGGCGAGCGCCGGGCCATCCCCAGGGCCTCGGAACGTGAGCGTGCCCGGCAGCGCCTCCCGCGGCACCGCCCCGAGTGCGAGCAGTAGCACTTCGTACGGGAACTCTTCCCCCTCATCCGTCACGAGAAGGTGCCGATCGGGATCGACCGCGGCGACGCGCCCCCGCTGCAGCACGGCGCCGGCCGCCTCGACGAGCGGCCGGAGCGGGAACCGCCTCACCTCGCCAACCCTAAAAGGCTCGGCCACCGCGAGCGGCCTGTAAGTGAAGTCAGACTCGGGCGCGACCAGCGTGATCGCGACCCGCTCCTCGGCCAGCGCGCGCAGGGCGAGCGTCGCCTCCAGGGCAGCAACCCCGCCGCCCGCGATCAGCACCTGAGCTCGATCTGCGCGCCCGTTCATCGCATCTCCCTGTGCCGACACATCGACCGGCCGCTACTTGAGCGTCTTCAGGTAGGCGACGAGCGCTTTGAGCTGGTCGTCAGGGATGATCCCGCCCCAGTGCGGCATGCTGACGATCGGCGCGCGACCGATCACGCTCCCCGCTCGAATCACGTCGATGATCTTCGCATCGGTGTCGAACTGCTTCCGGAACTCGACGCCCGAGAGGCCCGGAATCCTCCGGTCCGGCGACTGCGGGTTCGGGACGCCGCCGAGGCCGTTCGGACCATGACAGTTGATGCAGCCGTAGCGCACATACAGTGCGGCTCCTTCCACAGCGAGGCCTTGCCCGGCCGGGATCGGTGGCGGTCCCGCGGTCGGGACCGATGGGAGCCCGGCGCGCAGGTACGCGATCAGGTCCGACACCTGCTGTTTCGAGATCACCTCGCCCCAGACGGGCATGTACGGCTTCGTCGGGTTCTTCGACTCGCCAAGGCCATGGTCGATGATCGAGCGCAGACGTGCCGCCGTAAGTGCTTTACCCACGCTCGTCAGCGCAGGGACGTCCGGCGACACTCCGCCGCGTCCCTGTGGGCCGTGACACTGTGAACACGCGAACTGCGCGAAGTCGTGCGCGCCCGCCGCCACATGCGGATCGATCGCGCCGGACGACGGTGCGACAGCGCCGCCGACTGTGACCGTGCGCGTATGACTCCGGGAGTGACCGACCGCCCAGCCCGCGAGCCCCGCCACGGACATGAGACCCAGCGCGATCAGGACGATCGCTGCCTCGGCGACGGCCGCGGGGATGTCGATCTTCCGCCGGATCAGCCGATTGTACGACGCCGGTCGAGTCAGTGAGATGAGACCCGTCGCGCTCGCCGCGCTCGACCTCGGGCCTAATGCCGAGCGACGGTGCTACGCGAGTCGTAGGGATCATCTGGTGCGACGGCGAAGAACCCCGCCTGGCTGCGCGATATCGCCAACGTCCTCCCTGTCCGCCACCTGGCACAGGCGCTGCTCATCGGATTTTGACCCAGGCACCAGCACCCGGCTTCGCATGGCGACACTTGCTCATCCTCACCGCCTGGGGGGTCGGCGGACTTCTCCTCGCAGTCCGCCGGTTTGCATGGACACCCGCCTAACGACGCCAGAGCCGCAAGCAACAGTTCGCCCTCTGGTTGACTGACCCGGACTTGGAGATCATCACCATCGCAAGGCGGCGCTTAGAGCCGAGCCGCCCACCTCGGGGGACATTCCCGAAGACTGGCCCAGGCCACGTCCTCTACGGGCGGTGCAGGGCATACCACGTCAGGCCGTGTTCTTCGCGTTCGAGCAAGAAGCCTGCGTTCTCGAACGCGCGAGGCAGCGCTCAGAAACCGGATAACAAGGCGATTAGGCCGATGGGCGCACCTGGGATCGAACCAGGGACCTCTCGCGTGTGAAGCGAGCGCTCTCCCGCTGAGCTATGCGCCCGAAAACTAGACCGCGGGACGTAGGAGGAATGCTTAGCGCTGCTACCTCCCGGTCCTGACGCGGTTCACACACTCCCACTCCCGCGGCTCGCGAATCCTAGCGGCTCAGCGGACCACGACTCGGAGCGTGAACGTCTTCGCCGGCGGCTTGTTCTTCTCCCACGAGCGCCGGTAGACGAGCGCCCGCCGACGTTAATGCAGTTCCCGCGCCCTCGGAACGAGCGGGACGACCTCCTCGGCGAACCGTCGGACGCGCTCCTCGAGGTCCGGGCTCTCGTAGTCGAGGTTCAGCACGAACCCGTCGCACCCGGCCTCGACGTACTCGGACAGGCGCTCGGCAATCCAGTCGGGCGGCCCGGCGATCGCGTGCCGTCCGCGCTCGTCCTCGCCGGTTTCTGGCTCGGCCACCTGGAAGACGTTGATGCGCAGGATCACTCGGCTGTCCGCGCGGCGCTCCCGCAGGTCGGCGGCCATCGTCCGCAGCTCGTCCACCGGCAGCGCCACCGGGTGCCAGACACCCGTCATGGCCGCACGGCTCAGGGTCGCGCGGGACACGCCCGCGACCCAGAGCTCGGGCCCGCCGGGACGCACCAGCGCAGGCGCCAGCCAGCCGTCGACGGAGAGCACTGGCCCCTCGTAGTGGACATGTCCGGGCA
>DATCNP010000030.1:0-5697 GCA_036565205.1 Solirubrobacteraceae bacterium
CTGCAGCTCGCCGCCGCCATTGGTGATCGAGTCACCGAAGGCGAGCACGCCCAGGTGGAAGGTGGGGTCGCCTTTCTGGGTCACGGTCACGGCGCGCGAGCGTAGCGGGGCGGGGGGCGCGGAGCGGCCGGGGCGACCGGCTGCCACGGAAAAGCGACTTTCTGGGCCGCGCGCTGGCCGATCCGGGGGGTGTGGCCTGGTATGGCCGGAATCCGGGGCTTTCTGGGCCCACCCCCAGGATTCGCGCGAACGCGTGGCCTGGGAATGCGCGTTTGGGTGCACCTCAGCCCGTACACCCCGGGGCCGCCGGGCTCGTCGAAGATCCCGGCAAACCCCCCGCCGCGCACCCGCCGCACGCGCACCGCCGCACGCGCGCGACCGATCTCGTCGATAATCGCGCGCTTGTCCCACCCCATCGCAACGCTCAACGCCGGCCACAGGGATCTCGCGCGCGCGGCCGAGGATCTCGCTCAGCGGCTGCCGGAGGCGCTCGCGCCGCTCGCGCGGCTGGCCTACAACTACCGCTGGTCATGGCTCGCGGGCGGACCCGAGCTGTTCGAAGCGCTCGACCCCGGGCGCTTCGACGTCTGCTGCCAGAACCCCGTGCGCCTGCTCCAGGAGGCCAGCAGCTCGGTGCTGAGCCGGGCCGCGGAAGACCGGGCGCTGCTCGACCGCGCGGCGAGCATCGAAGCGCTGGTCAGATCCGACCTCGAGCGCCCGGGCTACAGCGATCACATCGACCCCGCCCGCCCGGTCGCCTTCCTGTGCGCCGAATATGGCGTGCACGTGTCGCTGCCGATCTACTCGGGCGGGCTCGGCGCACTCGCGGGCGACCTGCTCAAGGAGGCGTCCGACCGCGCCGTGCCCATGGTTGCCGTCGGGCTGATGTACCGCAAGGGCTACTTCCGCCAGCGGATCGACGCGTCCGGTTGGCAGCACGAGTACTGGATCGACACCGATCCGCAGCGGCTCCCGGCCGCGATCGTGACCGGGGCGGACGGAGCGCCGCTCACGATCGCCGTGCCGATCGGCGAGCAGGACGTGACGGCGCGAATCTGGAGGGTCGACGTCGGTCGGGTTCCGCTCTACCTGCTCGACACCGATTGTCCCGAGAACGGCCCGCTCGAGCGTTGGATCACCGCGCGGCTGTACGACGCCGATCCTGAGACCCGGCTGTCCCAGTACATCCTGCTCGGGGTCGGCGGCATACGGGCGCTGCGGGCGCTCGGGATCGAGCCACAGGTCGTTCACCTCAACGAGGGACACGCGGCGCTCGCACCGCTCGAGCTCGCACACCGCTGGCTCGGGCAGGGCATGACGTTCGCCGACGCCACCCAGGCCGCACGAGCGCACACGATCTTCACCACGCATACGCCCGTGGCGGCCGGCAACGACTCCTACCCGCCTGAGCAGGTCGCCGACGCTGTGCGGAGGCTCGCCGCCGAACTCGGCGCCTCACCCGACGAACTGATCGCTCTCGGCCGTGACCGGCCGGCGGAGGGCGCGGGGGCGGTCGGTGTGACCCAGGCGGCGCTGCGGCTGAGCCGAGCCGCCAACGCGGTCAGCCGGCGCCACGGTGACGTCGCCCGGGAGATGTGGAACGGTCTGTGGCCCGACCGCGAACCCGACCGCGTCCCGATCGGACACGTGACCAACGGCGTGCACGTGCCGACCTGGATCGGGACCCCGATGCGAGAGCTGCTCGACCGCCATCTCGGGGAGGGCTGGCTCGCCCGCGCCACCGATCCCGAGACGTGGTCCGGGGTGGACGCGATCCCGGCCGCCGAGCTGTGGGCCGCCCGCGGGAGGCAGCGCGCGGAGCTGGTGGCCTTCGTGCGCGAGCGGAGCATCCCCGACCGCCTGCTCCGCGGCGACGTCCGAGCCTACGTCCAGGCCGCGGCGCGCGCGTTCGATCCGGAAGTGCTGACGATCGGCTTTGCCCGGCGGGTGGCCACCTACAAGCGGCTCGAGCTGCTCACGTACGACCCCGAGTGGACGCTGGCCCTGCTCGGCGCCGAGCGTCCGGTCCAGGTGGTGCTGGCGGGCAAGGCCCACCCGCGTGACGACGAGGCCAAGCGCACCGTGCAGCACCTGTTCGGGATGAAGGGCGCCCAAATAGTCGGTGAGCGGGTCGTGTTCCTGGACGACTACGACCTCGCGTCGGGGGCGCGGCTGGTGCGCGGCTGCGACGTTTGGCTGAACCTGCCCCGCCCGCCGCTCGAGGCCAGCGGGACCAGCGGCATGAAGTCGGCCTTCAACGGCGGGCTCCAGCTCAGCGTGCTCGACGGGTGGTGGGCCGAGGGCTACGACGGCCAGAACGGGTGGGCGCTCTCCGGCGAGGTCGACGGCGATCACGCTGCGCAGGACGAGCGCGACGCGGCGGCGCTGCACGGCCTGCTCTCCGACCAGGTGCTGCCGGCTTTCTATGAACGCGACGAGCTCGGGATCCCGGTCGGCTGGGTCGAGCGGATGCGAGCTTCGCTGCGCTCGCTCGGCCCCCGATTCTGTGCCGGCCGGATGCTCGCCGAGTACCTCGAGGGACCTTACCGAGGCTGAGCGGCGTCTAAGCTCGGTTCGGGCCTGTAAAACGTTGTCTTGGCCGAATCGTTTCGGGAAGGATCCAAGTGGCTCCGGGGTCCTTAACATCACAGCCATCCGTGGGGAAGAATGCCAGTGTCCGCCGATCATCTTGAGCCCAGCCGTCGCGAGCTCGCCGAGCTGTCCGCACTCGCGGACGGAACGCTGGATGCCGCAAACCGGCCGGAGGTGCAGGCGCGCATCGCCGCCTCGCCGCAGCTGAGCGAGCTCTACGCGAACGAGCTCCGCTCGGTCGAGCTGCTGCAACGGGCTCGCGAGCGCGACCGGGCGCCGGCAGCGCTGCGGGCCAGGATCGAAGCGGCGCGGCCGAGCGCGTCCGCTCGCGCCCGCTGGCGAGTGGGCTACGCCGGTGGGCTCGCCGGAGCGCTGGCGGTAGTGGTGCTGGCGCTGGTGCTGATCCTGCCCGCCGGAGCCCCCGGCGGTCCCACGCTCGGCCAGGCCGCCGCGCTGGCCGGTCGCGGCGCGACTGCACCGGCCCCGGGCAGTGACCCGCACGCACCGAGCACCAAGCTCGCGCAGAGCATCGAGGCTCTGTACTTCCCCAATTGGCAGATGACCTTCCACTCGCCCGCGGTCGGTCAGCGCTCGGACCGGATCAACGGGCGCCTCGCGCTGACCGTGTACTACGCCTGGCAGGAGCACCGCATCGCCTACACGATCGTCGGAGCGCCGTCGCTCGGCGTGCCGGGCGGGACCGCGCAGACGATCCGCGGGACCCAGTACACCACGCTGACGATCGGAGGCCGCACGGTCGTCACCTGGCGGCGCTTCAACCACACCTGCGTTCTCTCGGGGCCAGGCGTATCGGCGTCCGTGCTTCGCCTGCTTGCGTCCTCGGAGGACGCCGAGCGACTCGGCAGCAGCTGAGCCTGCAGCTAGGACTCTTCGGCCCGGGGCGCGTCCGGCGCGTCGACCCGCTCGGGGCCGATCGACCTCGCGACGCGCTGCCGGGCCCGGTGAAGCCTGGTGGTGATCGTCGCCTCGCGGACCCCCAGCGCCCGCGCCGCCTCGCGGTAGGACAGCCCGACGACGTCGATCGCCACGAGCGCCTCGCGGAAGTCCTTGGGCAATTCGGAGATCGCGCCGTAGAGCTCGTCAGACTCGATGAACGCCTCCGGCTGGATCGCCGAGTGGTCCTCCATCACGTCCATATCCTCGGGCATCGCCGTGGTCTGCGGCCGACGGGCCGCGGTGCGCCGCTGGGAGAAGAAGGTATTGCGCAGCACCCGGAGCAGATAGCCGAGGTCGTCCTCGGAACGGAGCACGCGGGGTTTGCGCAGCACCCGGGCGAAGGTCTCCTGAACCAGGTCCTCGGCCTCGTCGCGCGAGCCGGACAGGCTCCACGCGGCGCGGTACAAGCGGTCGATGTGGTCACCGAGCGCGTTCGGGTCGAGCTGACGGTCTGGTGTCATTCAGTCTTGGCAGTCACGGAGTCCCGGCGGCCGCCGAGCCGGCGCCCCTCGATCAGCGTTGAAGCTCGGAAAGCGGGCGCGGCCCCGGACCGACGTATTTCGCCGTTGGGCGGATCAGCCTGCCCTCCCGCTTCTGCTCCATTATGTGGGCCGACCACCCTGCGGTGCGCGCACACGTGAACATCGGCGTGAACAGCTCCGGGGGAACATCGGCGTAATCGAGCACGACGGCGGACCAGAATTCGACGTTGGTGGCCAGGACCCGGTCGGGCTTGCGGGCGTGCAGCTCCGCCAGCGCCGCCTTCTCCAGCGCCTCGGCCACCTCCACTCGCGGGGAGTCCAGCTCGTGTGAGGTGCGGCGCAGCACGCTGGCTCGCGGGTCCTCGGCGCGGTAGACGCGATGCCCGAAGCCCATCAGGCGCTCGCCGCGGTCCAGCAGGTCCTTGACGTAGCGCTCGGCATCCCCTACCCGCTCGACATCGTCGAGCATCTTCAGGACTCGAGACGGTGCACCGCCGTGCAGGGGTCCGGACAGGGCTCCGACCGCCGCCGACAGCGCTGCGGCGACGTCCGCGCCGGTCGAGGCGACGACCCGGGCGGTGAATGTCGAGGCATTCATCCCATGCTCGGCGGCCGAGTTCCAATAGGCGTCGATCGCCGCGACGTGGTTCGGGTTCGCCTCGCCGCGCCAGCGGATCAAGAAGCGCTCGGGGATCGACTGCGCCTGGTCGATCTCGCGCTGGGAGACGGGTGGCTTGCCGATTCCGCGCGCGGACTGCGCGATGAACGACAATGCCATCACCGAGGCGCGCGCGAGGTTGTCCCGGGCCTCCTCGTCGCTGATGTCGATCAGCTGGCCGAAGCCCCACTGAGGCGCGAGCATCGCCAGGGCGGACTGGACGTCGACCCTTGGGTCGCCCGAATGCACACTGAGCGAATGCGGCTCGGCCGGTGGCAATCCGGGCTTGAGGCTGCCGTCGACGAGCAGACCCCAGACCTGCTCGAACGGAACCGTGCCGACGAGCTCCTCGATATCCACACCGCGATAGCGCAGCGCGCCGCCTTCCCGATCGGGCTCGGCGATCTCGGTGGCAAAGGCGACTACGCCCTCGAGGCCCGATTGAACTTCGCTGGTCGCGCTCATCTGATGCTCCTGGGCGTGGTTTTCGAAGGCAACGTGAGCACAAGGCTATCTGGGTAGGCTTCGGCATCGGCAGCATGACCGGAGAGGATCGATGAGCGAGCTGATGTTCCGCTCGGCCACGGAGCTGGCCGAGCTGGTCAGATCCGGAGAGTGCAGCGCGGTCTCGCTGGTGGAGGAGTCGCTGCGCCGGATTGACGAGCTCCAGCCGACGATCAATGCCTTCACCCACGTTGCGCGTGAGTCGGCGCTGGCCACGGCCCGAGAGATCGAACCCGGCGATCCGCGGCCGTTCGCCGGCGTGCCGATGGCGATCAAGGACAACCGCGCCGTCGCCGGCATGCCGCTGACGATGTGCAGCGATCTGTTTGGCGATTTCGTCCCCCACCACGATTCTTTCCTGGTCCGTCGGATCCGCGAAGCGGGGTTCGTGATCGTGGGCAAGACGACGCTGCCCGAGATGGGAATCCTGCCAACCACCGAGCCCAGACGCTTTGGCCCGACACGCAACCCCTGGGGGCTCGACCGCACCCCTGGCGGCTCGAG
>DATCNP010000031.1:0-15515 GCA_036565205.1 Solirubrobacteraceae bacterium
TTGCTGCGTCGCCTGTCGATCGAGGAGGCCTGCGACTCGGGCCACCGCTACTTCCACCTCGGGGAGTCCGCGCCATCGTCGGAGCTGGCACGCAACAAGCGCGGCTTCGGCGCCGAGGAGGCGCACTACACTGGGTACCGCTTGGAGCGCCTGCCGCTGACCGCAGCCGACCAATTCCTGCGCCGACACGTCAAGAGGGTGATCCGATTCCGGGACTGACGATGCTGCGAACCCGGCGGCTGGTCGTTCGAGTCGCTCTCGTCGCGCTGGCGATCTGCACGCTGGCGGCGCTCGCCATCGCGTCGCCGCTCGGGAGCAGCTCGCGGCCCGTTGGTTGGCATCGCGTCTTCTTTGACGACTTCAACCATGGCTTGAAGTCTTCCCGGTGGGGTCGCTACTCGGGGCAGCCCGGCGGCGACCCAGGCGGGTGGTGGGCACCGTCCCATGCGGTCGTCATGCACGGTGTCCTCAACCTCGAGACCTACCGGGACCCCAGGTTCGGCAGGCGCTGGGTGTCGGGGGGAGTATCAAGCGCATCCGCGCTGAAGCAGACGTACGGACGGTATGACGTGCGGCTTCGCATCGATGCCGGCAAAGGCGTCGCCTTTGTGGCGCTGCTCTGGCCGGAAGGTAAATGGCCACCCGAGATCGACTTCGCCGAGAACGGCGGGGAGACGAACGCGCGGGACCACGTGACGGCGACCCTGCACTATGGGGCCGATGACAAGCAGGTTCAGCGCACGCTGCGGGCGGACTTCACGCACTGGCACGTCCTGGGCGTCGATTGGACGCCGGGTAAACTCGTGTACACAATCGATGGCCGTCAGTGGGCGGTGTTGAGGAATCACGCAGTCCCGGCTCAGCCGATGGAGATGGACCTCCAGGCCCAGGCAGGGACGTGCGGCGACTCCTCCGCTCCGTGTCCGGACTCCACCACGCCGGCGCGGGTCAACGCGCAGATCGACTGGGTCGCCGCCTACGCTTACCGACCGCCTCGTAGCCGCTAGAACATGTTGAGGCCAGGAAGCGCCAGGGATGAATGAGCTCCGCGCGATCGACGCCCTTCGGGCCGATGCTCCGGCAGCTGCTCAATCGGGCCTTCGACACTGTGTGCAGATCGTGCGACGGACGGTCGCACCGAGGGAATGAGCCGGACGCGGTGCCTCTGCCCCGCTGTCGGCTCCGCCGCCCGCGGGGGGGCCGTCAGTTGTGAGTCCCGCTCCGCGCGACGTGTGGACGACGGTATGGGACGCGAGTGCCGAGGCGACGGTCTTCCACCGCCCCGAGTGGCTCGACGCGTGCTGCGAGGCGGGTGGCCTCGAGAATGCCAGCCGGCTGTATGAGACAGTCGACGGAGAGCGGATCGTCGTTCCCCTGGTTCGGTCCAGAGCGTCCCGACCGGCGTGGCGAACCGCTTGGTCTATGCCGGTGGGGTTCGGGTTTGGCGGTGCCTTTGGGACCAGACCGGTAGTGCCGGAGGACGTCGCCATGGTGCTGGACGACCTCCTCACCGGCTCGGCGCGCCTTGTCCTCAACCCTGGTCCGGTGACCGGCGCGGCCTGGGCCGCGGCACCCGCACAGGCGCGCGTTCGCCATGACGTTCACATCGTGGATCTGCGCGAGGGATACGACGCGCTTTGGTCCAGCGATCTCAGCTCCGATACGAGGAACAAGGTCCGAAAGGCGCAGAAGCGAGGCGTCGAGGTGCAATGGGGGCTCGGAACCGAGCTGATGCAGGTCCACTGGGAGATCTTCCTGCGCTGGACGACGCAGCGGGCGAGGGAGAGCGGTATCCCGGTACCTTTGGCCATCGCGCTGGCCAGACGCCGCGAATCGCTCGTCGGCTACGAGACCATCGCTCGCCATCTTGGTGAGCGCTGCCAGGTGGTGGTCGCCCGGGTTGGCGGGCAGCCTGCAGCCTCCGTGATCGGGCTCCTGGACGGCGTCCACGCGCACTACTGGCGCGCCGCGAGCGACCAGGCCGTAGTTCGGCGCCGGTACGCCAACCATCTGCTCGTGGCTCGGATATTGGAGCGAGCGTCGGCACGCGGGTGCCAGTACGTGCACATGGGGGAGTCTGGTGGCAAGCGCTCGCTGATCCAGTTCAAGGAGCACTTCGGGGCAAAGCCCGTGTCCTACGAGGAGCTGCGCTTCGGGCCAGTAACCGTGACGAAGACCGTGCGCGCCGGTGAGCATCTCCTCCGGCGCGCCGAAATCCTGGCCGCGCGGGGGGCTGCCCGGCTCCGGCGCATTTCCCCAGGAAGCTGAGCGCTTCGCTCGCCTCCGGGACGGAGCTCCCGCGCAGATGGTGCAGTTTGACCGGGGATGCCAACCCGGCCGCGGATTGCCACGCTTTCGAAGGAGGCGAGGTTCGCGCCGCGGATCGTGTGTTCAAAGATCGGGACACCCGCCCCGGTAGCCTCAGACATCGTGCCGCTCTCCGCCTTCAGCCCTCGCACGCGCGATTGGTTCGAGCGCGCGTTCGCCGGGCCGACGCCCGCGCAGAAACAGGCCTGGCCCGCGATCGCGTCCGGCGAGCACGTGCTGATCTCAGCCCCTACCGGGTCCGGGAAGACGCTGGCCGCGTTCCTGTATGCGATCGACCAGCTGGCCCATGAAACGCCGCCCTCGAACCCCAAGGACCGACGCACGAGCCTGGTCTACGTCTCGCCGCTGAAGGCGCTCTCCTACGACATCGACCGTAACCTGCGCACGCCTCTGCGCGGCATCGGCGCCGAGCTCAAGGTGGCGGTCCGCACCGGTGACACTCCGCAGAAGGAGCGCCAGCACATGCTTCGCGAGCCGCCGGACATTCTGATCACGACTCCCGAGTCGCTCTACCTGATGCTCACCGGTCGCGCGCAGGCGCTGTTCGAGAGCACGCGGTGGTGCATCGTCGACGAGATCCACGCCGTGGCCTCGACCAAGCGCGGCGCCCATCTCGCGCTGTCCCTCGAGCGCCTCGCCCAGGCGGCGAACCACGACGTCCAGCGGATCGGCCTGTCGGCGACGCAGAACCCGCTCGAAGAGGTCGGCCGCTTCATGGTCGGCCCGAGCCGCAGCTGCCGCGTCGTCGACACCGGCGTGCGCAAGGAGCTCGACCTCCGGATTCACGTCCCCGTCGAGTCGATGGTCGAACCCGACGACACTCCGGCGCCGAACCTGGATCCGCTGGAGGGCGGCACCGAGGCCACCCGTCGCTCGATCTGGCCGGCGATCTACCCCGAGCTGCTGAAGCTGATCGAGGCCCACAAGTCCACGATCCTGTTCGTCAACAACCGCCGCGGCGCCGAGCGGCTGGCGATCCGCCTCAACGAGATGGCCGAGCGCGAGATCGCGCGCTCCCACCACGGCTCGCTGGCGCGCGAGGAGCGCACGGTGGTCGAGGAGATGCTGAAGGCCGGCGAGCTGCCCTGTCTGGTCGCCACGTCGAGCCTCGAGCTGGGGATCGACATGGGCGCCGTGGACCTGGTGATCCAGGTCGAGTCACCCAAGTCGGTCGCCCGTGGCCTACAGCGAATCGGCCGCGCCGGGCACTCGGTCGGCGACGTCAGCCGGGGCCGGATCTTCCCCAAGTTCCGCGGTGACCTGCTCGAGTGCGCGGTGGTCGCGCGGCGGATGCGAGAGGCGGCGATCGAGACCACGGTCGTGCCGCGCAACGCGCTCGACGTGCTCGCGCAGCAGATCGTGGCGATCGCCGCGGCTGCGCCCGAGGACGAGCCGGTGAACGTCGACGACCTCCACGCGCTCGCCACCCGCACCTATTCCTACGCCGAGCTGAGCCGCTCCCAGCTCGAGAACGTGCTCGACATGCTCGACGGCCGCTACCCGTCGAACGAGTTCGCCGAGCTGCGCCCGCGGATCGTCTGGGACCGGGTCGCAGGCACGATCCGCGCCCGGCCGGGCGCGCGCCAGCTCGCGGTCACCAACGCGGGCACGATCCCCGACCGCGGCCTGTATGCGGTCACGCTCCCGGACGGCCGGCGCGTGGGCGAGCTCGACGAGGAGATGGTCTACGAGGCCCGCCCGGGCCAGACGTTCCTGCTCGGGGCGAGCACTTGGCGGATCGAGGAGATCGGCCGCGACCGCGTGATCGTCACGCCGGCGCCCGGCCTCCCCGGCGCGGTTCCGTTCTGGAAGGGTGACGGCATCGGGCGCCCACGAGAGCTGGGCGAGGCGATCGGGGCTTTCTCGCGCTGGGCCGTCGACCAGTCGCCCGAGACGCTCGAGCGCGACTACGATCTCGACCGCCGTGCGGCCACGAACCTGGTGCAGTTCCTCCAGGAGCAGCAGGACGCGACGCGGGTCATCCCCTCAGACCGGGCGATCGTCGTCGAGCGCTTCCGGGACGAGATCGGCGACTGGCGTCTGTGCGTGCTCAGCCCGTTCGGGGGCCGGGTTCACGCCGCCTGGTCGCTCGCGCTCAGCGCCCGGATCCGCGACGAGTTCGGTCTCGAATCGGACGCGATCTACTCCGACGACGGGATCATCGTCCACCTCCCCGACGCCGAGGAGCCCCCGGGCGCCGATCTGATCCTGCTCGAACCCGACGAGATCGAGGACCGGGTCGTCGCCGAGCTCGGCTCGTCCGCGCTGTTCGGCGCGCGCTTCCGCGAGAACGCCGGCCGGGCGCTGCTGATCCCCCGCGCGCGCCCGGGCAAGCGCACGCCGCTGTGGCAGCAGCGGCTGAAGTCACAGTCGCTGCTCGAGGTGGCCAAGAAGTACGGGGAATTTCCGATCGTGCTCGAGACCTATCGCGAGTGCCTGCGCGACGTGCTCGACGTCCCCGGGCTCACGGATCTGCTGACCAAGCTCCACCGCCGCGAGATCTCGCTGATCGAGGTCGAGACTCCGACCGCCTCGCCTTTCGCGTCATCGCTTCTGTTCGACTACGTCGCGACCTACATGTACGAGGGCGACACGCCCAACGCCGAGCGGCGCGCCGCCGCGCTCTCGCTCGATCGCGACCTGCTGCGTGAGCTGCTCGGCCAGGAGGAGCTCCGTGACCTGATCGACCCGGGCGCGCTCGAGCAGGTGGAGCTCGACCTGCAGTGCCTGTCCGAGCCCGCGCAAGCGGTGAACCGCGAGAGCCTGCTCGACGTCCTTCGCCGCGTTGGCGAGCTGACCTTGGCCGAGGCCTCGGCCCGGGTGCTGGCCGGCCTCGACGCCGAGCAGATGCTGCAGGACCTGGCCGGCGAGCGCCGGGCGGCGAGGATCCGCGTCCATGGCGAGGAGCGCTGGATTGACGCCGCCGACGCCGGCCTCTACCGCGATGCCCTCGGTGCCGCCCCGGCCGGCGGCCTCCCGGCCGTCTTCCTGGAAGACGTACCCGACGCGCTCACACGGCTCATCAGGCGCTTCGCCGCGACCCACGGACCATTCACCACGGCGCAGGTCAAGCAGCGCTACGGGATCGACGCCTCGGCGGCGTTGCGCGAGCTCGAGCGTGACGGGTCGCTCGTCCGCGGCGAACTCCGACCCGGCGGCAGCGAGCGAGAGTGGTGCGACCCGGAGGTCCTGCGGCGGCTGCGCCGGGCCTCGCTCGCGGTGCTGCGCAAGGAGATCGAGCCCGCCGAGCAGCGTGAGCTCGCCCGGTTCCTACCGGCCTGGCAGGGCGTCGATCGGCACACCGCGGCGGGAGCGGGGGTCGACCGTCTGCGTGAGGCGCTCGTCCCGCTACAGGGCCTCCCACTTCCAGTCGAGGTCTGGGAGCGCGACGTGCTCCCGCGTCGGACGGGGGCGTATTCACCGGCCTGGATGGACCAGTTGTGCGCAAGTGGTGAGCTCGTGTGGATCGGCGCCGGGGCGCTGGGTCGCCATTCCGGCAAGGTTGCGCTCTACTTCCGCGAGGACCTCGCCGTGCTCGGTCCACCGCCGTACAAGGGGGCGACCCCCGACTTCGAGCAACACCGGGCTGTTCGGGAGCGCCTCGCCGCCGGCGCGTGCTTCTACACCGACCTGCTGATCGATGTCGCTCTCTCGCCCGAGGAGCTTCAGGAGGCGCTCTGGGACCTGGCGTGGTCGGGCGCTGTGACCAACGACGCGTTCGCGCCGTTGCGCGCGCCGCGCCTGACGCTCGCTCGGGCCCAGCGCGACCAGGCCCGCCGGTCCGCGCGCCGAGGTGGGAGATTCGGCGCCGGCCGCCGACGGGATGCGGCCGCGGGTGGGCGGGCACATGTCCAGGGACGCTGGTCGCTGACCGAACCGCTGCTGCGGGGCGAGGCCGACCCGGCCACTCGTCGTCGCGCGCTCGGCGAGCTGCTGCTGGAGCGCTACGGGATCCTGACCCGGGAGCAGGTGCTGGCCGAGGGTGTGCCCGGAGGCTTCTCGGCCATCTACTCGGAGCTCTCGAAGCTCGAGACGATCGGCGTCGCCCGCCGTGGCTACTTCCTCGAGGGCCTCGGCGGCGCCCAGTTCGCGCTCCCCGGTGCGGTCGAGCGGCTGCGCGCCCGGCCCAGCGGTGATGACGCCGCCAAGCCGGTCGTGCTGGCTGCCGTCGACCCGGCCCAGCCGTACGGCGCAGCGCTCCCGTGGCCGACGCCGCGCGATGACCGGAGCCGCCGACCGGCCCGAACCGCCGGCGCTTATGTGGTGCTCGCCGGCGGGGAGCCGATCGTCTACCTGGAGCGCGGTGGGCGCGCGCTGCAGACGCTGACCGAGTCGGCCGGCGATCCTCGCGTCGAGCCGGCCCTGGCGGCGCTCGTCGATCGAGTACGCGGGGGCCAGATCAAGCGGCTCGCGCTGGAGAAGGTCGACGGCGAACCGGCGATGGCCTCGAGCCTCACGCCCGCGCTGACCGCGCTCGGGTTTCAGGAGGGCCCGAGGCGCCTGACCTTGACCGCTTGAGCGATGCCCGAGGGGGACACGATCGCCTACGCGGCCAACCGGATGCGCCCGGTGCTCGAGGGCCACGTGCCGGACGAGATCAGCACGCCCCAGGAGCGACATCGGTTGGACCGCTGGCCGGAGAGGCTGGCCGGCCGCGCGGTGACCGCCGTGCGGACTCACGGCAAGCACTTGTTCATTCGGTTCGGCCCGCTCGCCGTCCCGGCTCGCCAGGACCAGGCCGACCGAATGTCATCCGGCTGCTTCGAGGGCGAGCTCACGATCCACTCCCATCTGCGGATGACCGGGTTGTGGGGCGTGTATCCGCCGGGTCGGCGCTGGCGACGCTCGCCGCGGCGCGCGTGGCTCGTACTCCGAGCAGGCGGTAGCGAGGTGGTTCAGTTCGACGGGCCGCTGCTCGAGCTGCTGACCGAGAGCCGGGCGCGCTTCGACCGGCGGCTGGCGGCGCTCGGTCCGGACGTGCTCGCCGAGGCGTTCGACGCTTCTCGCTTCCTGGCCCGCCTGCGGGCGGACGATCCCACGCGAGGCATCGGCGACGCGCTGATCGACCAGCGCAACGTCGCCGGAGTGGGCAACATCTGGAAGTCCGAGGGCTGCTGGGGAGCGGGCATCGATCCGTGGCGCCCGGTGAGCGAGGTGTCCAACCAGGAGGCGCTGGCGATCGTCCAAGGCCTGCGGCCGCGGATGCAGCGCTCGGCCGCTTCCCGTGGCTTCGAGGACAAGACCCGGGTCTACCGCCACTCCGGCCGCCCATGCCCGCGCTGCGGCACGATCGTCAAGGCCCGTGGTCAGGGCGACGACAATCGCACGACGTACTGGTGCCCGGGATGTCAGCGGTAGCGAACAGCGGACCGAGGATGCGTCGCGTCGGCCACAAGGGGGCCGACCTGATCGTGCCGGGCAACACCCGCGAGAGCTTCGACGCGGCGCTCGAGGCCGGGGTGGACATGATCGAGTTCGACGTGCTGCGCGAGCCCGAAGGTGAGCGGTTGATCCTCGCCCACGACGACCGGAACCTCGATGCCCGGGCGGTCCACACGCTCGATGAGGGTCTCGAGCACCTAGCCTCGCCCGCCTACGCCGGGATCGAGCTCGACGTCGATCTCAAGCTGCCGGGCTACGAGCTCGCAGTCGTGAACGCGCTCCGTGCGCACGGCCTGTTGGAGCGCTCGCTGGTCACGAGTCAGTACCGCGAGAGCCTGGCGCTGATTCGCAGCGCCGAGCCGGCGGTGCGGCTCGGTTGGTCGGTCCCGAAGCTGCGCCGGGATCCGTTTCGCAATCCGCTCATGTGGATCCCCGCCTCGGCGGTCGTCCTCGCCCTGCGTGAAGTCATCCCGTACGTCGCCGCGCACGCGGTCCGCAGCGGGCAGTGCGACGCGCTGATGGCGCACTGGAGATTGGTCACGCCGCGGCTCGTCCGCGGCATCGCCAAGGCGGGAGGCGAGCTCTACGTGTGGACGGTCGACGAGCTGCCGCGGATCCGCACGCTCCACGCGCTTGGTGTGACCGGCGTGATCTCCAACGACCCGCGGCTGTTCGCGGCCCTTCCGGCCTGAGCAGCCGATGGCCCCCGGGCTATTTGATCGTGCACTGCGGGGCGCTGAAATGCCGGGGGCTGCCGAAGTCCGCGCTTTTGTGTCCGCCCGTGGTGTGTCTGGTCGTCTGGGCCAGGACCTTGCCCGCACGCGTCCACGTGAACTCGACGTTGGCACTCAGTAGGCCCGTGTGCGGTTGGAACGTGAACGTCGCACCTCCCTGCTGAAGCCCGCTCGCGACGCGTCCGAGCGGGACCTTCATCGTCGCGTTCGGGACCGGGAGGAAGCGCTTCTGGGTCTTGTCGAAGAACACGATCCGGATCTTGATCGACAGCGAGGAGCCGAACCCGAGCGCGGGCATCTGCCCGCGGACGCCGAGCGTGTGCGGGAACTGCTTGGTATCGCAGACATTCACCGTCGCCCACAGCGCCCTCGAGCGCTCGGCGCTGCGAACGGCCCGGCGGATCTGTGCGGCGGTCGGGGGCTTGGTCACCGCGGTCGCGGTGCTCGGGAGCCCGGCGAACACCGATGTCGCCGCGAGCATGACTGTCGCGAGCACTGCGCGCACCTGACCCACCATATCGACCTCCTGTGACGAGTCGGCCCAAGCTTCGTAGTAAGGGCGTGGTTGATACGCAAGCCGTGCGCAGCACGGCGAAATCCGCCGACACGTGGACACGGCTGGAGGCGCTCTACCGTTCGAGTCGCGACGACGTGTACGCGTACGTGATGACCCTGCTGCGCGATCGGATGGCCGCGGAGGATGTGACTGCGCTTGCCTTCGAGCGGGCGTACCGGCGGCGACTCACGTTCGACCGCCGCCGCGGTGTCGAGCGGGCCTGGCTATTCGGGATAGCTCGCAACGCCGCGCTCGACGAGCTGAGGCGGCGAAAGCGCACGGCGACGCTCACGACCGAGCCCGAGGATGCCCAGGCCGGGGTCGAGGACGGCGCGGAGATCGCGTTGCGCCGGACCGCCGTTCGCGCGGCGCTCGCGGGACTCCCCGGCCGAGAGCGGGAAATCGTTGCGCTCAAGTTCCACGGCGGTCTCGACAACGCCGAGCTCGCGCGGGTGCTCGGGGTTAGTGAGACGGGCGCCGGGACGTTGCTGTATCGGGCGATGGAGAAGCTGAGAAGGGCATGCGATGAGACACTCTGACGCTTACCCGCCGGACGAGGAGATCGTGGTCGCGCTCGAAGTGATCGACGCCACGCTCGCCGGCGAGCCGGTGGAGCCCGAGCACGCAGAGCTCGCCGAGCTGGCTCTGCTGCTCGCCGATCAGCGGCCGCGACCCGAGCCCGCCTTCGCCGCGGCGCTCGACCAGCGCGCGAGGGAGCGGTTCGCCAGTCCGGCTCGCAAACGCCCCAGGCGCCGGCTGATATTCGCGCCGGCGGCGCTCGTCGTCCTCCTCTGCACGTTCGCCGCCGTGGTGGTGCTGTCCTCGGGCGGAAGCCAACCGCCGGTGCTGCGAACGCTTTCCGAGCCCAGCAGCGCCTCGCCCACGCCTGCCGCCGCCGGATCGGCCACCGCCGCGGGGCCGGCAGCAACCTCGGCCGGGGGTTCGGCCCGGAGCTCGGCTGGGAGTTCGGCCGGGCCGAGCACGGCGTCGACTCCGAGCCCGACGCCAACGCCGACCCCCAACGGCCAGCGGCTGGTCAGCTCGGCGCAAGTCTCGCTCTCGACGACGCCGGGCCGGATCGAGCAGGTCGCGCAGCAGGTCTTCGACGTGGTCGGCGCGGCCGGCGGCGATGTCAGCCGCTCGACGGTCACCGCGGCTGGAGGGACGGGTGGATTCGCCGATTTCGAGCTCAGCGTCCCGAGCGTCACGCTCGCGCAGACGATGGCCCAGCTCTCGCGGCTGCGGGGCGCGAGTGTTCTCTCCCGTACGGACGCGACCCAGAACGTCACCGGGAGCTTCGTCTCCGCCAATCGGAGGCTCGTCGACGCTCGGGCGCTGCGCACCGCCCTGCTCAGGCAGCTCGCGAACGCCGTCACGACGGCGCAGGTCGACAGCCTGCGAGCCCAGATCCGCGACGCCGAGGCGTCGATCTCCAGCGATCTGGCGACGCTCGAGAGCCTGCGGCGCCAGGTCAGCTTCAGCCAGATCTCGATCACGATCTCGACCTCGCCGGCTCCGCGCCCGGTGACCGGCGGCGGGTTCACGCTCGGCAAGGCGGCGCACGACGCCGGCCGAGTGCTGACGGTGGCGGCGGGTGTCGCGCTGATCGCGTCGGCTGTGCTGCTGCCGATCGCTCTCCTGGTGGCGGTCCTCTGGTTCGTGTGGCTCGTGTCCCGCCGCCGCCGGCGAGAGCAGGCGCTCGATCTCGCCTGAGCGGTTTCGGCGACCACCGGACGCCCCGGTTTGCTATGCCTCGACGATGGCGGCGACCAGTGAGGAGACGATCGGCCTGCTGCAGCGGGTGCCCGCGTTCGAGACGCTCGGGGCGCAGGAGCTGGCCCGCGTCGCCGATGTGACCGTCCCGCGCAGCTTCCAGGCCGGCGAGGTCGTATTCCACGAAGGGGACAGCAGCGACACCTGCTACGTGGTTCGCTCCGGGCACGTGCGGGCGACCCGAGAGCACGGCGTCGGCCGTTCGCTCACGCTGGCCAACTTCGGCCCCGGTGACATCTTCGGCGAGCTCGCGATGTTCGACGACGAGCGCCGCTCGGCCACTGTGCAGGCACTCGAGGAGACCGAAGTCGTGGCGATCCTCGGCGGCGACATGCGACGGCTGCTGCGCGAGCATTCGGACATCGCGGTAAAGCTGCTGGCGGCGCTCGGGCGGCGGCTGCGGGAGACGAACGAGCGCCTGGCCCGTCAGTCCTTCCAGACCGTCCAGAGCCGCGTCGCGAGCGTGCTCGCGCAGCTGGTCGCGACTGCCCGCGCAGAGGGCGCCGAGGAGGGCGAAGTGCTGATCACGGCGACGCAGGCCGACCTCGCTCAGCTGGCCGGCTCGTCGCGGGAGTCGGCCAGCCGTTTCCTCGCCGTCCTCGAGCGGGCCGGCGTCATCGTGCAGGGTCGGGGCAAGCTGACGGTTCGCGATCCCGGCGCGCTCGAGCGGTATGTCTACTGAATGCGAGGAGTTCTCAGCCGGCGGAGTGGTGCTCCGCGACGGCCAGGTGGCGGTCATCGTCCCGGTAAAACGTGGTCCCGGCGGCGTTCGCGTGCTCGGCCTGCCCAAGGGGCATCCGGACGGAGACGAGACTGCCGAGCAGGCCGCTCAGCGCGAGCTGGCCGAGGAGGCCGGCGTCACCGGCGAGCTGATCGAGCCGCTCGGCGATGTCACCTATACCTACGTGCGCAAGGGGCGGACCGTCACCAAGGTGGTTCGCTTCTACCTGTTCGCATACCGCGGCGGGGACGTCGCTGACCACGACCACGAGGTCGAGCAGGCACGGTGGATGCCCCTCGCTCAGGCCGCCCGTGAGTTGACCTACGCCGGAGAGCGCGAGATGGTTCAGCGCGCGATGTCGCGCTCGCTACGCGATCGGTAGGCTGGGCGGCCGTGCGGGTGCTCAACTTCTACTCGTCGGTGTTCGCCGACCAGCTGCGGCGCGGTCGCAAGACTGCGACGATCCGGCTCGGCGACAAGTCGCACAAGTACCGCCGGAACGAGTGCGTGCTGGTGACGATCGGCTACCAGCACTCGCCCCGCGAGCGAATCTTCCACGCCGTCATCGACCAGGTCGAGGTCAAGCGCGTCCGTGATCTCTCGCCGCGTGACATCGAGCACGACAACCCCGAGTTCAGGCGCGTGGACGAGATGGTGCACTTCCTCGAGCAGATCTACGGCCGCAAGGTCTCGATGGACGACACGGTCACGGTGGTCAGGTTCTCGCAGATCATCGAACACCCACCGGAGCTCCGTGACCGCATCCACGGGCTCGGCGGCGCTCGTAACTAGAGGGGCGTCGCTCGCCTCCCCGGTGGGCTATGAGTCCTCGCTCGGATGAGCGCTCCCGGTTCAGAGCGGTTCGACGGGCTACCTCGGCGCGAGCTCGCGAACGGGCGGGTGGTGATCGAGGCGGCAACCGGCCGGTCGAGACGGCTCGGCCTGGCGCGGCTCGACTCGCTGGTCCCCGAGAACGCGCTCCACATTCCGCGCTGCCCGGCGGTTCATACCTTCACGATGCGCTTCGGCCTGGACCTGATCTGGCTTGACCGCGACGGGCGGGTCGTGCGAGTTGACCGCGACGTGGCGCCCAACCGGATGCGGATCTGCGCGCGCGCGAAATCGGTGGTCGAGACGCTTGCCGGCGAGGCCGACGCATATCTTCAGTCGGGGCTCGATCGCGCCGATACATAGGAGATGTCGAGCACCGAGCTGAAGCCCGCCTCCCGGACGGGGCCGCGGGCCGACGTTCACGCAGAGCGCACGCGGCCCACGAGCCGCCGGCAGTCGCCGCCGGTGATCGCAGCCGTGCTGGCCCTGGCGGCCCTGGTTGCGGCTCTCCAGAGCTCGGCTACAGCGTCGGTGCTCCGGGCGATGCTCGTGCTGGTGGTCGTGCCTTGCGCCGTGATCGACCTCCGACGGCGGATCATCCCGAACCGGATCACCGGGCCGGCGGCGCTGGTCGCACTGCTCGCTGGGCTCGCGCTCGATTCCGGGGGTGAGCCGAAGCGCCTCCTGTGGGCGGCGATCACGGGTGGATTCCTGTTGATCGCCGCGCTCGCAAGTCCGTCCGGGATGGGCATGGGCGACGTCAAGCTGCTTGGGGTGATGGGCCTCCTGCTCGGTCCCGCGGTGGTAATCGCCCTGCTCGTGGCCCTGCTGGGCAACATCCTCGGCGCCGCCGTCATGTCCTCTCGCCGCGGCGTCCGCTCAGCACTCAAGAGCCACGTGCCGTTCGGGCCCTACCTGGCCGTCGGCGGGATCGTCGCGGCGCTCGTGGGCGACGCTCTGATTCGCGCTTATCTGCACGGCTGATCCGCCCGGATCGCCCATACGACGGGCCCCAGCGACAAAGAATTGGCACTCTTTGTAAGAGAGTGCCAAGCTGATCTTGAATCGCGATTCGGACGAGCTATAGTCACCAGTGCGCTGGCACTCTGAGCGCACGAGTGCCAGGCGCCGACAATTCGCACACTTCTACTGGAGGTCGGACAGATGAAGCTAAAGCCCCTTGGCGATCGCTTGATCGTGCGGGCAATCGAGGAGGAGGAGACGACCGCTAGCGGCATCGTCCTCCCGGATACCGCAAAGGAGAAGCCCCAGAAGGGCAAGGTCCTCGCAGTCGGGGACGGCAGGGTCAACGAGGACACCGGCAAGCGCACGCCGCTTGACGTAGCCGAAGGCGACGAGGTCCTTTACAGCAAGTACGGCGGCACCGAGATCAAGGTTGACGGCGAAGAGCTGCTCGTCCTCCGCGAGTCCGACGTGCTCGCAAAAGTCCAGTAGACGCTGAGAAACCTTTCTAGGAGAACTACAGAGACATGGCACACAAGGAACTGAAGTACGACGCGGAGGCACGCAAGGCGCTCGAGCAGGGCGTCGACGCGGTAGCCAACGCCGTCAAGGTCACGCTCGGCCCGCGCGGTCGCTACGTGGTCCTCGACAAGAAGTTCGGCGCTCCCACGATCACCAACGACGGTGTCACGATCGCCAGGGAGATCGAAGTGGAAGACGTCTTCCAGAACCAGGGCGCCCAGCTCGTCCGGGAGGTAGCGACCGCGACCAACGACGTGGCCGGCGACGGCACCACCACCGCGACCGTGCTGGCGCAGGCGATCGTCCGGCAGGGCCTCAAGAACGTGGCCGCTGGAGCGAACCCGCTGGCGCTCAAGCGCGGCATCGAGCGCGCCGTCGACCAGGTGGTCAAGAACATCGAGTCGCAGTCGACCGAGATCTCCGGCAAGGACCAGATCGCCCGCGTGGCGACGATCTCCGCCGGCGACGAGGAGATCGGCGACGTGATCGCCGACGCGATCGACAAGGTCGGCAAGGACGGCGTGGTCAACGTCGAGGAGGGCCAGACGTTCGGTATGGACCTCGAGTTCACCGAGGGCATGCAGTTCGACAAGGGCTACATCTCGCCCTACATGGTCACCGACCAGGAGCGCATGGAGGGCGTGCTCGAGGACCCCTACATCCTGATCGCCAACCAGAAGATCGGCTCCGTCCGCGACATCCTCCCGGTGCTGGAGCAGGTCATCCAGTCCGGCCGGCCGCTGCTGATCGTCGCCGAGGACGTCGAGGGCGAGTCCCTCGCGACGCTCGTCGTCAACAAGCTCCGCGGCACCTTCACCGGCGTCGCGGTCAAGGCACCGGGCTTCGGCGACCGCCGCAAGCGGATGCTCGAGGACATCGCGATCCTCGTCGGTGGTGAGGTGATCACCGAGGAGATGGGCCTCAAGCTCGAGAACACCCAGCTCTCGCAGCTCGGTCGCGCTCGTCGCGTGGTCGTGACCAAGGACACGACGACGATCGTCGACGGTTCCGGCGACAGTGACGCGATCAAGGGCCGGATCAACCAGATCAAGTCCGAGATCGAGAACACCGACTCCGACTTCGACCGCGAGAAGCTCCAGGAGCGCCTCGCCAAGCTGTCCGGCGGTGTCGCGGTCGTCAAGGTCGGCGCTGCCACCGAGACGGAGATGAAGGAGAAGAAGCACCGCGTCGAGGACGCGCTGCAGGCCACCCGCGCCGCCCTCGAGGAGGGCATCGTGCCGGGCGGCGGTGTCGCGCTGTTGGTCGCCCAGAAGGCGCTCAACATCGACTCGATCGAGCTCCCCGACGAGCAGACCGGTGCGAGGATCGTGCACCGCGCGCTCGAGGAGCCGCTCCGGCAGATCTCGGAGAACGCCGGGCTCGAGGGTTCGGTCGTCGTCAATGACGTCCGCAAGGCCAAGAAGGGCTTCGGCCTCAACGCAGCGACGGGCGAGATCGTCGATCTCGTCGCAGCCGGTGTGATCGACCCGGCGATGGTGACGCGCTCCGCGCTCCAGAACGCCGCGTCGATCGCCAAGAACATCCTCACGACCGAGGCGATCGTCGCCGAGGTGCCGGAGAAGGATGGCGGCGGCGGAGGCGGCGGTGGCATGCCCGACATGAGCGGGATGATGTAAGAAGGCGTCAAGCCTGTTGGTTGTCCGAGGGCCCGGAGCGCGAGCGCGCTCCGGGCCCTCGCTGCGTC
>DATCNP010000032.1:0-2996 GCA_036565205.1 Solirubrobacteraceae bacterium
CCAAGGCGTTGGCGTAGCCCGGCGGATAGCTCGGCGAACCCGGGGTCGTCGACGTGCCGAGACACGGCCGCTATCAGTTGGGCGATGGCGGTGTCGTGGGTTCCGGCGACGATCACGGCGAGCGCACACGTAGCCTGCGCAGCGACTGGCCATACACCGACCGCCACCAGGAAGCTGATCGCTTCGCCGAGTGCGTTGATCACCGCCGGTGGAGTCTGTTTTCCCAGCGCTGACGCGACCTCGGTGACGATCTCGCCGCGGACGGTCGGGAACTCCGATCGGATGCGAGCCAGTGCTTCGAGTCCGACCTCGGCGGCCTCGTCTCGGCGTCCTCCGTCGGACAACGCCCGGGCGAGCGTGGCGAGTGCGTTGGCGAGTTGGAGCGAGGGAGCGGTGCGACCGGCCTCGACGGCCTCCCGCGAAACCTCGATCGCGCGCTCGACGTCACCGACCGTGCGCGCGACATAGGAAGACAGGTCAAGCGCCATCTCGAGCATCGGGCCGCCGAGGACGCGCGCAACCTCGACGGCCTCGGCGGCGTGGGCAAGGGCCGGCTCCCGTTCGCCGGCTTCGCTTTCGAGCGACGCAAGGTGGCAGAGGGTATTGGTCAACATCTCGGCAGCTTCCGGTGTCTCGCGCAGCGGCGGAAGGGCCTGTTCGAGCAGTGGGCGCCCGGCCGAACCGCCCGCGATCTTGGCGAAGATCGCCTGAAGCGCCGTTACCTCCACCTTCGTCCGGGGCGCCGTGACGTGAGGTGCAACCCGATCGAGCCGCTCTCGTATCTCGCCGAGCAGTCCCTGGACGAACCACACGCGACGGGTCCGTACGAGCGTATCCGCCGCGGCGTCGGCGTCGGTCTCGGTGAGGTACTCGGTTGCGGCCCGGATCTCGGGGAGCAGCCTGCCGAGGTCGCCGAGCGCTGCCTCTTCCGTCGCCGTATTCAACTGTGGCGCGAGCTCGTCCACCTGCCGCAGTACCCACTGCGCATGCCGGTCGCGAGTGTCTCGTCCGGACGCGATCAGCATGTCTCGCGCGCAGTCGCGAATCGTCTCGAGCATCCGCAACCGCCCGTCGTCCGCGACCAGCAGACTCGCATCGACAAGGGCACCGAGCTCATCGGGGTTCGACACCTCCTCGGCCTGTTCGACTGTGAACGGTGCGGCGAATACCGCGAGGTCCGCGAAGAGATCTTGGGCCGGCGGATCGAGCAGATCGACGCTCCACCTGACCGTGGCGGGCAGCGTCCGCTGCCGATCCGGCAGGTCCTTCGGCCCGTCGCCCAGCCCGCCCCGAGCGAGCCTGCGTAGCATCTGCGCCGGCGTGAGCAACCGGCAGCGGGCCGCGGCGAGCACGAGTGCGAGTGGTAGGCCGTCGAGCCGCTGGCAGATGGTGGTGACGGTTGATTCGTCCAGCGTTGCGGCCGCGCCCACGCGATGGGCCTCGGCAGTGAAGAGTTCCGCCGCGGAGGTGATGGTCAGCGGCGTCAGGACGACGACGTTCTCGGCGTGCAGGTGCAGTGCGGCGCGCGAGGTGATGAGCATCTTCCGTTCGGTGTTGTCCAGCAGATCGAGCACCAGCGCGTCGGCGTCCGGGATCTGCTCCATGTTGTCCAGGACAAGCAGCGTGGCGCCGGTTCCGGCGATTCGCGCTGCGGCGGCCTCCGCGGTGCTGACCTCGGCGAGTGGCACGAACTCGGCCTGCAGGCGGTGTGCCATCTCGAGTGCCAGGCGGGTCTTGCCCACGCCGCCCGGCCCGGTCAGGGTCACCAGCCGCGTGGTGTGGACGAGCTCGAGCAACCGTGCCAACTCGCCATCCCGTCCAACCAGCGCGCCGGTGAGCCGTGGCAGGTCGTGCTGCTGTGCCGGACCAGCCAGTGCGGGATCCTGGCTGAGGATCGCCGCATGCATCGCGGCGAGCGCAGGTCCCGGGTCGATGCCCATGTCGTCGGCGAGCACACTCGCGGCCTTGCGGAACGTGGCCAGCGCCTCGCTTTGCCGGTCCGACCGGTAGAGCCCCAGCATCAGTTGGCGCCAGAACGCCTCACGGTAGGGGTGCTTGCCGGTTAGTTCGGTAAGTACGGATACGTACTCCACGTGGTGGCCGCGTGCCAGTTCGCACTCGATGAGCTCCTCGGTGGCCGTCAGTCGCAGCTCGTCCAGTCGCGCGGCCACGGCTCGGGCGAACGGCACGTCGGTCAGGTCGGCGAGGGCGGCCTCGCCCGTCCACTGGTCCAGAGCGTCACGCCATTTGTCTGCTCGGCCGCGTCTCGCCTCCTCGACCAGGCGCTCGAAGCGCAGCACATCGACGTCCGCGCCCTCGAGCAGATAACCAGGTGGACGGTTCTGGACGAGGCGGCCGGCGCGGCCGAGCGCCCGGCGCAACGCCGACACGTGCACCTGGATCGTGTTCGTCGCGGTCGCCGGGGGGTCTTCGCCCCAGAGGCCGGCGACCAGTTCGTCAAGTTGCGCGATCTGGCCGCCGCGCAGAGCGAGCTGCGCAAGGATCGCCTTCTGTTTGACGCTGCCCAAGTGAACAGGCACACCGTCTACCTCGACGGCGAGTGGGCCGAGCAGCTGGACCGCGAGCACGGCGTCCCCCCAATCGCTCGGGATACTAGCTCGCCGGCCGCCGCCGTCTTGGTCTGCCTGCCAAGATCGTGCTGACACTCACCTCCGCGTCGGGCACCTTGTCAGGAGCTGCGGCGGCCGATCTTGCTGCCGAGCCAGACGAGCGGGTCGTACTTGCGGTCGGCCACGCGCTCCTTCATCGGGATGATCGCGTTGTCAGTGATCTTGATGTGCTCGGGGCAGACCTCGGTGCAGCACTTGGTGATGTTGCACAACCCGATGCCCTGCTCGGCCTGCGCGAACTCCGCGCGATCGGTGCGCGCGTCGAGGGGGTGCATGGCCAGTTCGGCGGCGCGGATGAAGAACCGGGGGCCGGCGAAGGCCTCCTTGTTGTCCTCGTGGTCGCGGATGACGTGGCAGACGTCCTGG
>DATCNP010000033.1:0-4671 GCA_036565205.1 Solirubrobacteraceae bacterium
CCGCCGGCGCGCGTGACGTAGCATCCACCGAAGCCATGTCCGCGCTCGCCGACCTGTACACGATCCCTCAGGAGCACCTCGACTTGCGCGAGACGATCCGGGAGATCGCCCAGCAGCGGATCGCTCCGCGCGCTGCTGAGATCGACGAGCAGGCGGCCTACCCGCACGACCTGCGGGAGCTGCTCTCCGAGCACGACGTGCTCGGGCTGCCGTTCGAGACCGAGCACGGCGGCACGGGCACCGGCACGCTGATGCTCAACATCGCCGTCGAGGAGATCGCCAAGGCGTGCGCCTCGACCGCGTTGATCCTGATGATCCAGGAGCTGGGGACGCTGCCGATCAAGCTGTTCGGCTCGGACGAGCTCAAGGACCGCTTCCTGCCCCGGTGCGCGACCGGCGAGTGGTCGCCCGCGTTCGCGCTCTCAGAGCCCGACGCCGGCTCGGACCCCGGCGGAATGCTGACCCGGGCCGTGAAGGACGGGGATGAGTGGGTGATCGACGGGACCAAGAACTGGATCACCAACCTGGGGATCGCTGACTTCTACGTCTTGTTTGCGGTCACCGACCGCGAGGTCGGCCACTCCCGCGGGATCACCGCATTCGTCGTCGAGGCCGATCGGCCCGGGTTCAGCGTCGGCAAGCTCGAGCACAAGCTCGGCATCCGGGGCTCGCCGACCGGACAGCCGATCTTCGACGGTGTGCGGGTTCCGAACGCGAACGTCATCGGCGAGCCAGGTCAGGGCTTCAAGGTCGCGATGGCGACGCTCGACCGCTCGCGCCTCGGCGTGGCCGCGCAAGCGTTGGGGATCGCCCAGGGCGCGACGGACTACGCCGCCGCCTACGCCCGCGAGCGCAAGCAGTTCGGTCAGCCGATCAACTCCTTCCAGGCGATCCAGTTCAAGCTCGCCGACATGGAGACGCAGTGCGCGGCGGCACGTGAGCTGCTCTACCAGGCCTGCGCGAGGATCGATCGCGGCGCGTCCGACATCGGGAAGTACTCGGCGATGGCGAAGCTGTTCTGCTCCGACGTGGCGATGGGCGTGACCGTCGAGGCGATCCAGGTGCTCGGCGGCTACGGCTACGTCAAGGAGTATCCGGTCGAGCGGATGATGCGGGACGCGAAGATCACCCAGATCTACGAGGGCACGAACGAGATCCAGCGGCTCGTGATCGCCCGTACCCTGAGATAGCGATGGCCCAGCCTCCGGCCGTACGGCGGATCATGCTCTGCGCCCTGGCGGCGCTGACCGTCGGCCTCGGCGTGGGCAGCCTGATCGCCGGGTTCAGCGACAGCTTCACGGTGCGGCTGATTCAGGGCATCGCGGTATTCGGGGCGGGGCTGGTGATCCTCTCGGCCGCGGTCGTGTACGCGATGCTGCACTTCGCCGGATGGCGCGACCCGGAGTCCGAGGAGGACTTCGAGGCGCTCGTGCTCCACGCCGAGCGCCTGGCGGCCGATGGCCTGTCGGGCGAGTCCGACGCGGAGCTCGGGGCGGACTACGAGGACGACGACGAGGACGATTACCTGCTCGATCTGAGCGACGAAGAGGACTTTCGCGCGCTCGTGCGATCCGCGGTCGACGAGCTGCCGCTCGAGTTTCACCGCGCGCTCGAGCATGTCGCTGTCGTCGTCTCCGACGGTGGCAGCCGCCGGCGAGCCTACGGCCTCTACCAGGGCGACACGGTGGCCCGTGATCACTTCCACGACCGGATCGTGATCTTCCGCGACACGCTGCTGCGTGACTTCGGACACGATCCCGAGCAGCTCAAAGCCCAGGTGACCCGGACCGTGCGCCACGAGCTCGCCCACCACCTCGGCTGGGACGAGAAGGGCGTGCGCGGTCTCGGTCTGTGATCGGTCGTCCCGCAGCCGGTGAGGTGATGCCGGAGTGATGATCGTCATGAGACCTGACGCGAGCGAGGCGGACATCGCGGCCGTCAAGCAGCGCCTGGAGTCCCTGGGACGGCTGCACGTGCTCGTGATGCCGGGCGAGCTGACGACCGCGATCGGTGCGATCGGCGATCCGCAGGGCGTTGGCGAGCTCGGGCTCGAGGGCATGAGCGGCGTCGACCGCGTGGTTCCGATCTCGCGGCCGTACAAGCTCGCGTCCTCAGAGCTCGCCCACCAGACGCCGACGGTGGTGAACGTCGCCGGGCGCGTGGTCGGCGGCGGCGAGACGTTCTGCCTGATCGCCGGGCCGTGCACGGTCGAGTCGCGTGCGCAGACGCTGGCAGTGGCCCGGGCGGTCGCGGCCGAGGGTGCCTCGATGCTGCGCGGCGGCGCGTTCAAGCCGCGCACGTCGCCGTTTGCCTTCAAGGGCCTTGGCGCCCCGGCGCTCGAGATCCTCGCCGAGGCCCGCGAGGAGACCGGCCTGCCGATCGTCACCGAGCTGCTCGACTCCCAGTACGCCGAGCTGGTGGCCGAATATGCCGACGTAATCCAGATCGGCGCACGCAACATGCAGAACTACGGGCTGCTCGAGATCGCCGGCAAGCTCGGCAAGCCGGTGCTGCTCAAGCGCGGGCTCTCCTCGAGCGTCGAGGAGCTGCTGATGGCGGCCGACTACGTTCTCAAGGAGGGCAACGAGGCCGTGATCCTGTGCGAGCGGGGCATCCGCACGTTCGAGACCGCGACGCGGTTCACGCTGGATCTGAGCTCGGTTCCCTGGCTGAAGCTCCACACCCACCTGCCCGTGATCGTCGACCCGAGCCACGCGGCGGGCGACCGCAGGCTGGTCGCGCCCCTGTCCCGGGCGGCGGCGGCGGTCGGCGCCGATGGGATCCTGGTCGAGATCGCTCTTGATCCAGAGGTCGCGCTCTGTGACGGACCCCAGCAGCTGGCCGCCTCCGACTTCGGCGCCTACGCGCGCGAGGTCGCCGCGCACGCCGAGCTGACGGGCAAGCGGCTCGCCTAGGCCAGGCCGGCACGGCTCCCCTAGGATCCCCCGTCCGCCGCCTCCCATGAGGAGCCGTAGATGCCTGAAGCCGTGATCGTCGACGCCATCCGGACGCCCATCGGGCGGGCCGGTAGAGGCTCGCTGAAGACCGTTCGAGCCGATGAGCTCGCCGCGATCCCGATCCGTTCGCTGATCGAGCGCAACCCGGAGGTCGACTTCGCGCAGACCGCCGACGTGTTGATGGGCGCGGCCTCGGGCATCGGCGAGCAGGGCTACAACGTCGGGCGCAACGCCGCTCTGCTGGCAGGGCTCGACCACCACGTCCCCGGCTGCACGGTCAACCGCTTCTGCGCCTCCTCGCTGATGACGATCAGGATGGCCTCCCACGCGATCCGGGCCGGCGAGGGGGACCAGTACATCGCCGCCGGCGTGGAGGCGGTGTCGCGAGCCGGGCTCGGCGCCGGGATGATGGAGGAGAGCAAGAACCCGATGCTCGACGGCTCCGAGGGGTCGATGTACGACGTCTACATCCCGATGGGGATGACGGCCGAGAACGTCGCCGAGCGCTGCAACGTGACCCGCGAGCAGCAGGACGAGTGGGCGGTGATCTCCCAGTCGCGTGCGGTGCAGGCCCGCGACTCGGGCCACTTCGACCCCGAGATCGTCCCCGTCACCGTCCCGGCCCACCGGGACAAGGACAAGGAGGGCAACGAGATCGACGTGCCGGAGACGGTCGTCACCCGGGATGACGGCCCGCGGGCGGGAACGACGATGGAGGTGCTGGCGAAGCTCAAGCCCGCGTTCAAGGAGGGCGGGACCGTGACCGCGGGCAACTCCTGCCCACTGAACGACGGCGGCGCGGCCGTGCTGGTGATGTCAGACGAGAAGGTCAAGAGCCTCGGCCTGCAGCCCAAGGCACGGATCATCGCGTCGACCGTCGCGGCGATCCGGCCGGAGATCATGGGGCTGGGGCCGATCCCGGCGATCCAGGCGCTGCTCAAGCAGACCGGGATGAAGATCGAGGACATCGACATCGTCGAGATCAACGAGGCCTTCGCGGCGCAGATCGTCCCCTGCAAGGACGAGCTCGGGATCCCGGACGAGAAGCTCAATCCGTTCGGCGGCGCGATCGCCCTCGGGCATCCGTTCGGGATGACCGGGGCGAGGATCATGACGACGCTGATCAACGGGTTGCGCGCGCTCGACGGCACCTACGGGATCGAGTCGATGTGCGTCGCCGGCGGGATGGGTCAGGCGATGCTGATCGAACGTCTCAGCTAGATGGTTGATTCCGCGGCCGCGTGGGGGCCGGGGGGTCCGGGGATCAAGCCGGTCTAGGACGCAGGGCGAAGTCAATACTGGAGGTATTGGCGAGCCCGAGGACGCCGATCCGGCGCCGATCAGCCGGATTCATCCGGCACGCGGGGTGGTGGATCAACCATCTACCCGCCGGCGAGCCGAGTAGGCCCCGACCCAGACCGCAGTCAGCAGCGCGGCGAGTGACAGCACGGCGAACGCGCCGCGCCGGCCGACGGCCGAGTTCAGCCCCTCGACGAGGTAGGGAGCGCCGAATCCAAGGTATGCCAGCACGTAGAAGACGGCCAGCACACTGCCGCGCTCGTCCTGGCCGGCTCGCCGCTCGGTTTCGAGCAACCCGGAGACGAGCAAGAGTCCGTACGCCGCTCCGAGCAGGACGGCGCTCACGGCCACCAGAGGACGGCTCGATGCGGTGATCGCCGCGATCCCGGTAGCCGTGCCGGCGGCCGCGCACAGC
>DATCNP010000034.1:0-19398 GCA_036565205.1 Solirubrobacteraceae bacterium
GCGTGCGGGCGTCCGGGGCGCCGGCGAAGTTGGCGCTCGACTGCAGCACCGGCCGCTGGACGCCGGCGAGGATCGGAACCGCTGGTACGCGCAGCCCGAGCGTCGAGCCCTCGCCGGCGCAGGCGAGCGGGAAGCGGCCCGCCGGATTGGCCAGCAGCACGGTCAGCGCTCCCGGCAGCAGCCGGCGGAGCGCCTCGCCGGTTCGGGCCCCGAGCTCGGGCAGGGCGGCCAGCGCGAGCTGGCGATCGAAGAACATCACCGCTGAGGGCTTGTCCAGCTTCCGCCGCTTGAGCTCGTAGAGCCGCTGAACCGCGACCCGGTTCTCGGCATCGCAGGCCAGCCCGTAGACAGTGTCGGCCGGGAACACCGCGACGCCCCCGGCCGATACGCAGCGCTCGAAGCTCGCAGACGGGGGATCGGCCGAGTTCACTGCCGCGCGACGAGAACACGATCGAGCCCGGCGAGGTCTCGCAGGACCTCGACGGTGCGAAAGCCGGCCGCGCTCAGCATCGCCGTGACCGGCGCTGCCTGACCCGATCCGATCTCGAGCGCGGCCAGCGAGACTTCGCCCAGCGCCGGGACCAGCCGCCTGATCGCGTCGAGCCCATCCGAGCCTGAGAACAGGGCCGATCGCGGCTCGTAGCGGGTGATCTCGGGCGCGAGGTGAGCACCGGGCTCGACGTAAGGAAGGTTGGCCAGCACGGCGTCGCAAGCGACGCCGGCCAGGAGGTCGCCTTGAACGAATGACACGTCGAGCCCAAGCCGCCTGCCGTTGGCTCGGGCGAGTGCCAGCGCGTCGCCGCTCACGTCCGTGCCGGTGAGCAGGAGATCGGGGCGCTCGTGCTTGAGGGCGAGCGCCACGGCGCCGCTTCCGGTCCCGACATCGGTCACTGCCCAGCCGCGCGGCAGGTCCAGGCCGACCTCGACCAGCAGCTCGGTTTCCGGGCGGGGAATCAACACGCGGCGGTCGACGACCAGCTCAATCAGGCGAAAGGCCTTGCGTCCGAGGATGTACGCCACGGGCTCGCGCGCCTCGCGGCGCTCGAGCAGCGACTCGAACTCGCCGAGGGCCTCCGGGTCCAGCGCGCGATCACGGTCGAGCAGCAGACGCCCGCGCTCAACCTGCAGGACGGACGCGAGCAGCAGCTCGGCGTCGAGCCGCGGCGTATCGCACCCCGCGCTCGCCAGCCGTCTCACGGCCCCGGCCAGCGCATCTGCGACCGCGACGCCGGCGGCGAGATCAGCCAACCGTTTTCTCCTCCAGGCGGCGGCGCTTCTCGTCGTCCTGAAGCGCGGCGGTGAGTTCGCCGAGCTCCCCCATCAAGATCGCGTCGAGATTGTGGACGAGCAGGTTGATGCGGTGGTCCTTGACCCGCTTCTCGCCGTAGTTGTAAGTGCGGATCTTCTCGGACCGATCGCCGGTCCCGACCTGGGCCTGGCGGTTGGCATCGATCGAGGCCCGCTGCTCGGCCAGCGCGCGATCGTACAGCCGCGCGCGCAGCACGCGCATCGCGCGCTCGCGATTCTGGAGCTGCGATTTCTCGTCCTGCATCGAGACCACGACACCGGTCGGCTTGTGGGTGATCCGCACCGCCGAGTCGGTCGTGTTGACCGACTGCCCGCCGGGGCCGGAGCTCCGGTAGACGTCGATCTGGAGATCGTTCGGGTCGACCTGGACATCGACGTCTTCGGCCTCGGGCAGCACCGCGACGGTGGCCGTCGAGGTGTGGACCCGGCCCTGGGACTCGGTCTCGGGCACGCGCTGGACGCGGTGGGTCCCGCCCTCGAACTTGAACACCGAGTAGGCGCCGTCGCCCTTGATAGCCAGCGTGTAGTCGCCGTTGCCGACCGACAGCGGCTCGACGCCGAAGCCGAGACGCTCGGCGTAGCGGGTGAACATGCGGTAGAGATCGCCGGCCCACAGCCCGGCTTCGTCGCCCCCCGGCCCGGGACGGATCTCGACGATCACGTTCTTGTCGTCGTTTGGATCGCGCTCGACCATCGCGAGCCGGATCTGCTCCTCGAGCGCATCCGCGCGCTCGAGCGAGCTCTCGAGCATGCTGCGCATCTCGGGATCCTCGCCGTCCTCGGCCAGCAGCTCCCGGGCCCCGGCGATGTCGTCCAGCGTGCGGCGCAGCTCTGCGGCCAGCTTGGCGGCAGGCTCGAGCTCGCTGTAGGCGCGGCTGGCCGCGGTGAACCGCGCGCGGTCGGCGATCACCGCCGGGTCGGAGAGCTCCTTTTCGAGCTCCGCGAAACGGGTCTGAATCTGGGCGACGAGATCGTCGATCATGCACGCGAGTGTAGGAGCCCGCCCGGTGTCCGAGCGGGCCCTCACCCCACGTGAGTCCGGTCAGTCGTCGGGGTTTACGACGTCCTTGACCTTGTCGGCGGCGTCGCCGACCTTGTCCTTCACCGAGCCGGTCGCACGGTCGACCTTGCCCTCGTTCTTGAGGCTGTCGTCGTCGGTCAGGTCACCCGCAGCTTCCTTGACCCTTCCCTTTGCGTCGTCGAGCTTTCCATCGCCATCACTCATCCGTTGCTCCTTTCGGATGTCGACTATGGGCTACCCGCTCGGGAGGGCAGCGAAAATGACCTCGACGATGAAAGGAAGACCATGACCGACTTCTCCCAGCTCCCCGAGAACCTGCCCGTGCCGCGGGACGACGGCGCCGCCGATCACCTTCCGGGGCGCGCAGCACCGCACGTCAGCTTGCCCAGCACCGCCGGCGATCAGATCTCGCTCGACGAGCTCGGCGACGGACTCACCGTGATCTACGTCTACCCGCTCAGCGGCCGGCCCGGCGTCGACCTGCCCGAGGGATGGGACGAGATCCCCGGGGCCCGCGGATGCACGACCGAGGCGTGCGACTTCCGCGACCACCATGACGACCTGGTCGCGGCCGGCGCCTCCCGGGTGTTCGGACTCTCGAGCCAGGACACGCCGTACCAGCGCGAGCTCAAGGAGCGCGTCCGGCTCCCGTTCGAGATGCTCTCGGACACCGAGATGCAGCTCGTCGACGCGCTCGGGCTACCAACGTTCCAGGTCGCGGACCTGACTCTGTACAAGCGATTGACGCTGGTGATCGGCGAGAACGTGATCGAGCACGTGTTCTATCCGATCTTCCCGCCCAACCAGCACGCGCAGGAGGTGCTCGCCTGGCTGCGCTCGAGGGCCTGATCCGCTACGCGACGACTTCGACGCCGACCAGATCCTCGCTCGAGGTCTCGCCCGGCCTCTCTACGGCGAGCACCGCTTCAAGCGCCGCGATCGAAACCGCCAGCTGGTCGAGGTCGGGCTCGCGAGTGGTCAGCCGCTGGAGCTGAAGGCCCGGGTACATGACGATCTGAACCCAGCGCCGGCTGCGGTTGCGCCCTGCCCACTTGATCACCTCGAACGAGAGGCCGGCGATCAGCGGCACCCCTAGGATTCGCGTCAGCACGAGAATCCACCACGCCGGCAGCCCGATCGGGGCGAACACGAAGATCGCCATCACCATCACGATCAGGAGGAAGCTCGTGCCACAGCGGGGATGCAGGCGCGAGTACAGCTTCGCGCGCTCGGGGGTCAGCTCGTCGGCGGCCTCGTAGCAGGAGATCACCTTGTGCTCGGCGCCGTGGTACTCGAACACACGGCGCAGGTCTGGCAGTCGCGAGAGAAGCAGCAGATAGCCGAGGAAGATCGCCGTCCGCAGTACCCCCTCGACGAGCCAGAAGACGACCGAGGATCCGAGCTGGTGCTTGATCAAGCTGGTCAGACCGACGGGCACGACGAAGAACAGTCCGATCGCGAACGCCACGGCGACGAACACCGTCCCCACCCAAACGCCTCCGGAGATCTCCTGCTCGCCCTCGGGGAGCTGGGCGCTGGCCGAGATGCCGAGCGCCTTCAGCCCGATGGCCAGCGACTCGAGCAGCGCGGTGACACCCCTGATCACCGGCAGCCGGTAGATGCGCCGCCGCTTCGACCAGGCGACCAGCGGAAACGACGTGACGGCGATCTGGCCGACCGAGGAATCCCCTTCAGGCGGCTTGCGCACCGCGACGGCCCAGGTCGAGACACCGCGCATCATCACGCCCTCGAGGACGGCTTGGCCGCCGAGCGGAGCGTCACGCGAAGCCGTCAGGCGTGGTTCAACGCCGCGACGGCTCACGCCAACCTCGTGTCCTAGGAACCGGTAGCGGCGCGCTGGCTGCGCCGGCCCTTGGCGACACGGCGCTGGAAGCGCTCGACGCGACCTCCCGTGTCAACCAGCTTCTGCCGGCCCGTGTAGAACGGATGGCAGGCGGAGCAGATCTCGACGTGGATGTCTGACTGCGTTGAGCGCGTCGTGAACTCGTTGCCGCACGTACAGCGGACGTGGGCCTCGACGTAATTGGGGTGGATCTCGGTCTTCATGTATGACACTGAGTGTAGCGGGGCCCGAGCGGCCTAAACGGCCGTGCAGGTGGCGGTCAGCGAGTTGTTGGACCGGTTGCGGTCATCGACCGCTCCGGCCGGGTCGGCCGTGACCGTCGGGGGATTGGCGGCGCTGCAGATCGGGCCGCGGAAGCGCACCTGGACCGACGCGTTGGGCCCGAGCGACTTGACGCTCCGGAGCTTCGGCACGGAGCCGTTTCCCGGCGCGAACTCGAGCTGGAACGGGCCGGTCGGGCTGGCGCCGTCGTTCTGCACCGTCGCGGTGTAGTCCTCCACGGTCGAGCTGAGGGGATCCGCAGAGACGGCGATCGACTTGACGACGAGGTCGGGGCGCAACTCGGGCTGGTGGCACTTCTCGGTCAGCCGCATGGCCTGGCCGAGGATCCGCCCGTGCCGGCCGAGCCAGCGGAAGCTGACGCGGAAGCGGTAGTCGGCCGGCGCCGCGAGGTCGACGACGGACTTGGTCACCTGCCAGACGTCGTCGGCGCGCGTCCCGAGGGTCGCGTTCGCCGGAGAGATCCACGTGCCCAGATCGCCCCCGCGAACGAGCACGGTCGCACCCGTCTGGCGGCGGAGGAGCTCGAAGCGCACGGCGAGCCGCTCGGTGCCCGGGATCGGCCTCATCACGGATTGCACCGAGATGCCCCGGCTCGGGGGATCGAGCCCTCGCTGGCAGACGAACGCACGCAGCGAGGCTCGCGGCGGGCTCACCGGCGCGGCGGCGCTCGAGGCGGCGTACGCGAGCACCCCAGCGGCGACGAATGCGATCGGGACCAGACGGCTCATCGCACCCTTAACAAGTTATGACGCCCGAAGTTGCAGGGCCGTCCACCCGCTCGCGCGCAGCTCGGCCGCGCCTTCGCCGGCGTCAGGTGATCTGGTAAAGCGGCCCGTCGCCGCCCTCGGGCGGCGTCAGGCGGCCTCCCTTGGCCGTGATCGCGCCGCACTGGACGCAGTTCGTGTAGTTGACGACCACGTCGACCGGCCCGGTCTCCGGGGCGTCGTCGGGAATCTCGTACACCCCGGCCGGACACATCCACATCCAGCCCTCGGCGATCTCCCGAGGCACGTTCTTGTGAATCCGAATGTGGTTGGGGGCGTCGTCGCGGGTCGCGTTGCCGCTGATGTAGACGCTCGAGAGCTTGTCGAAGATGTACTTGTTGTCGGGCTTGGGGTAGTTCTCGCGCGTCTTGCCGATGAACAGGGGCTGGGCGTCGTTGCGGTGCCACTCGAGCCGGCCTCGTGGCAGCTTGCCCTTGGTCGCGATGGCCAGGTTGACCAGCGGGCCGCCCTTGATGAAGCCCTTCTGGAACGGCTGGCGGGCGTTGCGGACCTGGTAGAGCTCCTGGCCGATCGAGGAATCCTCGACCGCCTGCTCGTAGCTGTCGAGCGACTCGGCGTTCTTGAGCGAGTTGTAGAGCGCCTCGGCCGCGAGCTTGCCCGACTGGATGCAGTGGTGCACGCCCTTCAGCGCGACCGTGTCGACCATCCCGCCGGCATCGCCGACGAGAACCGCGCCTGGCATCGAGAGCTTGGGCATCGACCAATAGCCGCCGCCGGGCAGCGCCTTCGCCCCCCAGGCCACGCGCTCGCCGCCCTCGAGGATCCCCCTGACCAGCGGGTGGAGCTTGAACTGCTGGAGCAGGTCGTGGGCGGAGGTGGTGGCGTCGGCGTACTCGAGGTCGATCACGAATCCGATCGAGACCAGGTCGTCACCGGACTTCTCGTCCTTCATCGGGTAGATCCAGGTGCCGCCGATCTGCCCGTACTTGGCCGAGAGCTTCAGCGGCCAGGGGCCGATCGTGTGGATGATCCGGTCCAGCGGCTTGGGGACCTTCCAGACCTCCTTGACGCCGAGCTCCCAGACCTGAGGCTCGCGGCCGTCGGCCAGGTCGAACTCCTTGATCGCCGCCCCGGTCAGGTGACCCCAGCAGCCCTCGCCAAGGACGGTGACCTCGGCCTTGATGTCGGTTCCCGGCTCGAAGTTGCCCAGCGGTTCCCCGTCCTTGCCCCGGCCCTTGTCGCCCGAGCGGACGCCGACCACGCGTCCATCCTCCACGATCAGCTGCACGGCCGAGGTCTCGGTGAGGATGTACGCCCCGCCCTCTTCGGCCATGCGGGCCTGGTAACGCGCCAGCGCCGAGACGGAGATCACCTCGTTGCCGTGATTCTTGAACGGCGGCGGCGTTGGGATCCGGAGCTTGGCCTTCGCGTTCGGCAGCATGTAGACAGCTTCCCTGGTGACCTCCCCGAAGGCGAAGCGCTCCTTGCGCCAGTCCTCCCGGGACATCTCGGGGAACAGCGCCTGGAGCGGACCTGGGCGCATCACCGCGCCGGAGAGGCTGTGGCCACCGCAGGTCTTGGCCTTCTCGATCACGGCCACCGGCACTTCTCCCAGACGCTCGGTCAGCGCCTCGTCGTCGCCCAGCAGCTGCAGCAGCCGGTTGGCGCACGCCAGCCCGGCGGTTCCGCCGCCGACGATCGCCACGCCGACGTCGATCCGCTCGTCCTCGTCGTCGAGCCCACGCTTGATGAATTCCTTGACCGGGTCGACCGGCGGCGGGTACTCGCTGGGCGCGTGGGGCCCGGGGCCGTTGGACGAGCTCACGAGCCCTTCTTGGCCTTGATCGCGTCGGTCAGCTTGGGCAGGATCTTGTTCAGATCACCGACGATCCCCAGGTCGGAGAACTCGAAGATCGGCGCGTTCGCGTCCTTGTTGATCGCAACGATGTTCTCCGAGGACTGCATCCCGACCTTGTGCTGGATTGCTCCAGAGATCCCGGCGGCCAGGTACAGCTTCGGCGAGACCGTCTTGCCGGTCTGCCCGATCTGCGCCGCGTAGGGGTACCAGCCCGCGTCGACGACCGCCCGGGTGGCGGCCACGGCGGCGTTGTTGCCGAACGCCTTGGCCAGCGCCTCCGCGAGCTCGAATCCCTCGGCCTTGCCGAGGCCGCGCCCGCCGGCCACGAGGATGTCGGCACCCTCGATGTCGACGTCGGCGCCACGCTGCTCGCCGCGCTGAACCATCTTGGCCCTGGTCGACCACGGGGAGTACTCGATCTCGACGTCCACCACCTCGGCCGAACCGCCGTCGCTCTGGACGATCTCGAACGCGTTGATCCGGCCGATGACGATGCCGAGTTCGCCCCTGTAGCTGGAGACCGAGATCTTCGAGTCCTGGAGGATCGGCCGTTCGGCCACGAGCTTGCCGTCCTGCGCCTTGACCGCGGTGACCTCCATCGTCACGCCGGCCTGCTTGCGGGCGGCGAGCCCGGCGCCGATCTCGAACCCGAGCAGTCCGCCGCCGAACAGCGCGTAGCCGTGTCCGCCCTCGTCGATCACCTTGGCCATCACGTCGACCACGGGCTGAGCCAGGCCCTCGGGTCCCTGGGCGCGAAACACCTTGGTCGCGCCGTAGGCGCCGAGCGTCTGGCAGAGCTCGTCGGTCAGGTCCTCACCGCCGACGACGACGGCGTGGCACTCGCCGCCGATGTCCTTGGCGCGCGCCGCGCCCTCGGAGACGGCCCCGAGCGAGTTCTTGTTGAAGGCGCCGTCGTTGTGAAGGACGTAGGTCAGAACATCACTCATCAGATCAGCTTCCTTTCGTCGAGCCAGGCGACGATCTTCTCGACCGTCTCGCTCGTGTCCTCGTCCTCGATGATCTGGCCGGAGGCCTTGGCCGGGGGGTCGTGGAAATCGCCGCACTGAACGCGTGAGCCCTCGGCTCCGACCAGCGATGCATCGATCCCGACATCGGACGCGCTGACGCCTTCGAGCGGCTTCTTCTTCGCGCCCATGATCGCCTTCAGCGACGGGTAGCGGGGCTCGTTGATCGCGTCCCCGACCGAGATCACGGCCGGCATCTCGACCTGGACCGTGTCGTAGCCGTACTCGGCCTGGCGCTCACAGCGCAGCGCGCCGCTGTCCACGTCCATCTTGATCACCTGCGTCAGCGAGGGCATCTGGAGGTGGTCGGCTACGACCGCGCCGATCGTGTAGCACTCGCCGTCATCAGACTGCTGACCGAGCAGCACCAGGTCGGGAGACTCCTTGGCCAGCGCCTTGGAGAGCGCGTAGCCCGTCGCCGCTACGTCGGATCCGGCCAGCGCGTCGTCGCTGAGGTGGATCGAGCGGTCGGCTCCAAGCGACACCGCCTTGTGGAGCGCGCGGACGGCCGACTCGGGGCCCATCGTCACCGCGACGATCTCGTCCACCTCGACCTCTCCACCCTCTCGCAGCTGCATGGCAGCCTCGATGGCGTGCGTGTCGTAGGGGTTCAGGTTCTTCTCCCCTGATCGGTCCATCCGCCCCGTCGAGGGGTTGATGCGCTTCTCGACGGCGGCGTCCGGAACCTCTTTGACCAGGACGCAAATCTTCAACGGAGCCTCCTAATTCTGTGAACTCGGCGGATATTACCCTGTTGACTGACGAGTCAATCGGCTGTCCTCAGGTGCGTGAAAGGCGCCCACCGGCCCGCCGCCGACCGAGAACGCTCAGGCGCGAACCGCGCCGCGAATGAAGTCGATCGCCTGCTGGGCCGAGGCGCCGGGCGTGAACACCTCGGCGACTCCCAGGCTCTTCAGCTCCTCGACGTCGTCGGCCGGAATCGTCCCGCCGACCGTCACGATGACATCTTCGGCGCCCTGCTCCTTCAGCAGCTCGAGGATCCGGGGCACCAGCGTCATATGCGCGCCGGAGAGGATCGAGAGACCGACCGCGTCGGCGTCCTCCTGGATCACGGTCTCGACGATCTGCTCGGGCGTCTGGTGAAGCCCGGTGTAGATCACCTCCATGCCGGCATCGCGCAGCGCGCGGGCGATGATCTTGGCGCCGCGATCGTGGCCGTCGAGACCAGGCTTGGCGACGACGACTCGGATCTTCTTCTCGGAGGAGGACATCGGCTGGAGGCGGCTGCGTCGGTCTGGCGTCGCGATTCTAGTGTCTCAATTCGGAAATTAGTGAGCAGTCTCGCGAGTGGCTGGGCGTGGCTGGATGCCGAGCGGGCCGCAAGCCCGAGCAGACGCCGCGAGGCTGCCACCGAATTTGTGAATCGGGACACTGGTGCCGGAGCACCCCCGGCTGCGTCCTACTTGACGATGATCGTCTCGCGCATGTTCGTCGGATGCAGCGTGCAGAAGATCACGTACTTGCCCTTGCGGGTGAACGTGTGACTGAACCGGCCCGTGACGAACGTCTTGGAGTGGAACCTGACCGGACCGCTCTTGACGGTCACGTTGTGCAGCAGGACGCCGCCCCAGTTCCACGTCACCTTGGTTCCGCGGCCGATCGTGACCTTGCCCGGGCGGAAGAACGAGTCGCCGACCTTCACGCTCTTGCCGCCGGCGGCGATCGCCGGCACCGCCAGAAGCATCGTGGCCATTACGGCGAGTGCGATGAGGATGAGCTTGCGCATGATCGTCGTGCCCCCGGCCGGCCGCGCCGAATGGTGGCACACGCGCACTTGCGGGCGCGCCGGCAGGTTCGGCGCGCCCGGCGCTCAGCGCCAGCGCCGCGGCGGTCTTCAGCCGGCGGCTGAGGCGATCGATGAGGACGATCTCCCAGCCCTCTTCACGGGCAATGCGCCCGAGCTCACGGTCGGGGTTGACCGCCACCGGATGTCCTACGACCCGCAGCATCGGCAGGTCTGACTCCGAGTCCGAGTAGGCGTAGGAGGCGCTCAGGTCGATACCGCGCTCCCGCGCGAGATCCTCGACCGCCCGCGCCTTGTCGGCGCGGTATACGAACAGCCCCGTCGGCTGCCCGGTGTAGACGCCGTCGACCGCGGCCGAGAACTGCGAACCGATCGCACCGTCGAACGTGAGCACCTGGGCCAGGATCTGCGCCAGCTCCTGCGAGGCTGCGGTGACGATGTAGACCTGCCGCCCGGCGTCCTGATGGGCATGGGCGATCTCGAGCATCCGCGGATAGACCCGTGGCAGCACCCCCGCGAGCACCGCTGCCCCCAGTCGCTCGAGGTCGAGCACCCGCGTCCCCTCAAGCGAGGCCGAGATCCGGTCGCGCAGGGCATGGGTCCCCTCGTCGGTCGATCCGTGCAGCCGAAAGCGCATGTTGGCCCAGGCGTCGGCCGCCAGCTGGCGGCGTCCGAGCAAACCCGCGCGGTACGCCGCGCGGCCGAACTGGAACGCCGACGAGCCCTCCATAAGGGTCCGGTCGAGGTCGAAGAACGCCGCCGCGGGCGCCGATCCTGAATCCGGCGCGGACTCTCGAGCAGGCACGGACTGCGGGGCCGGCTCAGCCGCCGTGTACGTCGACGATGACGGCGTCGCCCTGGCCGCCGCCCGAGCAGATCGCCGCGCATCCGAGACCCCCGCCCCGGCGGCGGAGCTCGAGCACGAGCGTGCCGAGGATCCGCGCGCCGGATGCCCCGATCGGGTGTCCGAGCGCGACCGCGCCGCCGTTGACGTTGACCCTGTCCTCTTCGATCCCGAGCATCCGGATCGAGTTCAGCGTGACCGACGCGAAGGCCTCGTTGATTTCCCACAGATCGATGTCCTGCGCGCTCAGGCCGGCCTTCTTGAGCGCCTTCTCGGCCGCCTTGGCCGGGGTCCGGGCCAGGTAGGCGAAGTCGTCGGCGATCTGCGCCTGGGCGAGGATCGTCGCCAGCGCGACCTTGCCGTTGCGCTTGGCCCACTCGTCGCTCGCGACCACCAGAGCCCCGCCGCAGTCGTTGACCCCGGGGGAGTTGCCGGCCGTGTGCGAGCCGTCCTTGACGAAGATCGCCGGCAGCTTGGCCAGCGTCTCGAGGCTCGTCTCGCGACGCGGGCCTTCGTCGATCTCGACCACCGTGTCGCCCTTGCGACCCTTGACGGTGACCGGGACGATCTCCTCGGGGAGCCGTCCCTCGTCGGTCGCCGCCAGCGCCAGCTGGTGCGAGCGCAGGGCCCAGCGGTCCATGTCGGGTCGCGTCAGCTCGAGCTCGCTGGCCACCTCGCTGGCCTCCTGGGCCATGTGCTTGCCCGAGAAGGGGTTCGTGAGCCCGTCGTTGATCATCGCGTCGATCGCCTTGGCGTCGCCCATCCGGAAGCCGAAGCGCGCCTCCTTGAGCAGGTAGGGAGCCCGCGACATCGACTCCATCCCGCCGCCGACACCGACCTCGAGATCGCCGGCGCGGATCGCCGCGTCGAGCATCCCGGTCGCGCGGATGCCTGAGGCGCAGACCTTGTTGATCGTCTCCGAGGAGACCTCCTTCGGGATCCCGGCCTTGATCTGGGCCTGGCGCGAGGGGATCTGGCCCTGGCCGGCCTGGAGCACCTGTCCCATGACGACGTGCTGCACCTGCTCGGGCGCGACGTCGGCGCGCTCGAGCGCTGCCCCGATCGCCGTGCCTCCGAGCTCGGTGGCGTCGACCGAGGCGAGGCCGCCGCCGAGCTTGCCGATCGGCGTACGGGCAGCGGACAGGATCACGGTCTTGGGCATCGATGGCCTCCGAAGTCGCGGGCGGGCTGATGAATGCTAGTAACGTGCCTGCGCTGTGAGGGTGGAGGCCACGACCGAAAGTCCGCTCGAGACCGACGCCGACACGATCGTCGTCGGCTTGATCGAGGGAGAGGGCGTGGCTCACGATGTCGCCGGCGACGCCCTCGGAGCGCTGCTCGAGGCGGGCGAGGCGCGAGCTGCCTTCCGTCGACTGGCGGTAACCCACGCCGAGGGCCGGCGCTTCATCCTCGTCGGCCTGGGGGCGCGGGAGGCGCTCGATGCTGAGCGGGCCCGGATCGCCGCCGGGGTAGCCCACGGCCGCGCCCGCGAGCTGGGCGCCGCCACGCTGTGCTGGGAGGTGCCCCACCACGTCGACGACGCGGTCGTCCAGGGCCTGGTCGAGGGAACCGTCCTTCACGCCTACCGCTTCGACCGCTACAAGCAAGGGGCCGATGAGGACGACGACGACGATCGGGCACGCGGTCCCGAGCGTCTGATCCTCAGCGCCCACCACGACGTCTCGGACGCGGCCGTGGCCGGGTCTGTGCTGGCCACCGCCCAGAACCGTGCGCGCGACCTGGGCAACACCCCCGCCAACGACCTGACGCCGGCGGCGCTGGCGGACTATGGCCGTGAGCTCGCCGAGCGCATCGGCGGCCTGACTGTCAACGTGCTCGACGAGGAGGAGATCCGGGATGCCGGGATGGGCGCCTTCGCGGCTGTGGCCCAGGGTTCGGCCCAGAGCGCGCGACTGATCTCGATCGAGTACGAGGGCGCCGACGCCGAGTCGCCTCGGATCGCGCTCGTCGGCAAGGCGGTGACGTTCGATTCCGGCGGAATCTCGCTCAAGCCCGCGGGCAAGATGCACGAGATGAAGTTCGACATGTGCGGCGGCGCCGCGGTCATCGAGGCGATCGCCGCGCTGGCCGAGCTGCGGGCGCCCGTGCGGGCGATCGCCGTGATCGGAGCGACCGAGAACATGCCCAGCGGTCGCGCGGTCCGGCCGGGCGACATCGTCACGGCGCTCGACGGCACGACGATCGAGGTCAACAACACCGACGCCGAGGGTCGCCTGGTGCTCGCCGACTGCATCTCATACGCCCGGCGGCAGGGATGCGACCGGATCGTCGACGTGGCGACGCTGACCGGGGGGATCGTGGTTGCGCTGGGAAGCGTGTACGCGGGCCTGATGTGCAACGACGACGCCTGGGCGCGCGAGATGGAGCGCTGCGGCGAGCGCACGGGCGAGCTCCTCTGGCGGATGCCGTTGCACCGCGAGTACGCGAAGATGATCAAGGGCCGCTACGCGCAGCTCACCAACCTGACGGCCGTCCGCGAGGCAAGCTCGATCACCGCCGCCGAGCTCCTGCACCACTTCGCCGGCGACGTGCCGTGGGCCCACCTCGACATCGCCGGCACGGCGTGGGACCTGCGGCGCCCGTACCTGGGCAAGGGTGGCAGCGGCTTCGGCGTGAGGACGCTCGTTCAGGCCGCGCTGGCAGTCACCTGAGCCGCGATGGAGTTCGACCTCTCGAACGACCACCGACTGCTGCGCGACACGGTGCGCGAGTTCGCCGAGCGCGAGATCGCCCCGGTCGCCGAAGAGCTGGACCGGACGAAGAGCTTCCCCTACGAGATCGTTCGCCGCCTCGGCGAGCTGGACCTGATGGGGATCCCGTTCCCCGAGGAATACGGCGGCGCCGGCGGTGACTCGCTGGCCTACGCACTGGCGGTCGAAGAGCTTGCTCGGGTCGACTCCTCGGTGGCGATCACGCTCTGCGCCCATACCTCGCTCGGTACGCAGCCGGTCTACCTGTTCGGATCCGAGGAGCAGAAGCGCGAGTGGCTGCCGCAGCTGTGCTCGGGCGATCTCCTGGGAGCGTTCGGGCTGACCGAGCCCGAAGCCGGCTCCGACGCCGGGAACACCAAGACGCGGGCGGTGCTCGACGACGGCGAATGGGTGATCAACGGCTCCAAGCAGTTCATCACCAACGCCGGCACCGATATCTCCGGCGTCGTCGTGATCACTGCGGTCACGGGCCCGGGGCGAGACGGCGCACCCGAGATCTCCAACCTGCTCGTGCCCAACGGAACGCCGGGCTACGAGCCCGGCGAGCCCTACCGGAAGATGGGCTGGAACGCCTCGGACACGAGGCCGCTGTCGTTCGCGGACTGCCGCGTGCCGGCCGAGAACCTCGTCGGCCCTCGGGGCGCCGGGCTCCGCCAGTTCCTGCGGGTGCTCGACATCGGCCGGATCGGGGTCTCGGCGATGGGCGTCGGGCTCGCCCAGGGGGCGATTGATCAGGCGCTGGCCTACGCCAAGGAGCGCAGGGCGTTCGGCAAGCCGATCTCCAAGTACCAGATGATCCAGGCCAAGCTCGCCGACCTGTCGGCCGAGATCGAGGCGACGCGGCTGCTCGTCTACAAGGCGGCCTACCTGAAGGACCAGGACGGCGACTTCACGCTCACCGCCGCGCAGGCGAAGCTGAAGAGCGGCCGCCTGGCGGTCCGCGCGGCCGACGAGGCGGTCCAGATCCACGGCGGCTACGGCTACATCGAGGAGTACCCCGTCTGCCGCTTCTACCGCGACGCGAAGATCCTCACGATCGGCGAAGGAACGGACGAGATTCAGCAGCTGGTGATCGCCCGGGCGCTGGGAGCGTGATGGCCAGGCGGCTGGTTCTGATGACCGCGCTGCTCCTGGCCCTGCCTGCGCCATCCGCGCTGGGCGCGGCCGTGCCGCCGCCGGCTGCCGGCGAGGCGAGCCTCGAAGGCTACTTCCTGCTCACCGGCCACGTCACGAGCGCGGTCAACGTTGCGGGCGAGCGCGTCGGCCAGACGCTGCGCCGGAGCTGGGCGTTCGTCCCGCTGTGCAGCATCGGCGTGTGTTCCGAGGTGAAGCTGATCCGCAGCGGCGGACGGGGCGGGACCCTGGTGCTGGTGCGCCGGGCGCAGATGGTCTACGTGGGCACGGGGAGCTTCGCGGCCCCGGTCCGCTGCGCCGGGCGCAGATTCCCGCGGGGCCAAACGGTCCCGTTCTCGATCACCGTCCGGATCGTCGCCGCGGCCCCGGCCACGACGGGGATCGTCGCGACCGCGATACGGGCCACGTACACGAACCCCTCGCGCATCAACCACACACCGTGTGTCGCGATTCCGGGGCGGGAGGCCGCGACGTACGAGGTGCGGCCGCCCAGCCTCAGCTGAGCCGCTCAGCGCCCGATCGCCTGCGGGAAGTTGAACCGGTGCTCGGGGTCGACCCTGAGCCGGATCGACTCGAGCCGCTTGTAGTTGGCGCCGTAATAGGCCCGCTGCCAGTGCGGCTGAAGCGGGTCGATGTAGTTCTGGTAGGCCATCCCCGAGACGTAGGGCCGCATGCGCCCATGCGTCTGTCCGAGCCAGGGACCGCCGCCGCCGTAGGCGAGGTACTGGATGCAATAGAGCGTTCGGCGGTGGACGAACGCGGTCGCGCTCGGGCCGACCCGATTGATCGCGCCGCCGTAGGAATCGAACAGGATCGCCCCGGATCCGGACTGGCCCTGCCGAATCTCGATCGCCGAAATCAGGGCGGCGCGCCCGCGCCGCGGAAGCGGCTTGGTCACGTAGTCGGACTTGGCGTTGAAGCTCGCGCGCTCGAGCATGCCCCCGGGTCGCGTGCCGACGGTATGGCAGCCCGCGACCGAGCGGGTGGAGCAGTTCGCCCAGCGCACCATCAGGCCCAGGTAGTCCTGGTTTCCCGAGAACACCTGCGCCCCCGGGACCGCGCGCATCGGAGCCAGCAGGCCGCCCAGGTCCGCCGCCGGCCCCAGGTACTGGCCGGCGACTAGCACCCGCGGCGCGTGCAGGCCGGTCTCGAGGTGGAACACCGAGCTCAGCTGGTCCCGAGCGTGTGGCGCCCAGGCCTGCCAGGCGGCGATCGCCTCGCTGGCCGAGCTCCATGGCCAGAAGACCTCGAACCACGACGACTGCCGGGGAATCTGGTGCACCCGGAACTGGAGCTCAGTCACGATTCCGAAGTTGCCCCCGCCCCCACCACGCAGCGCCCACAGCAGGTCCGGATCGGTGTGGCGATTTACGACGCGGAGACGGCCGTCAGCGGTGACGATCCTCGCCGCCAGGAGGTTGTCGGTGGTCAGCCCGAACCCCCGCCCGGCCAGCCCCATTCCGCCGCCGAGCGCGTGCCCGCCGATCCCGACCGAAGGGCACGATCCGGCCGGGATCGTGACGCCGTGAGCGGCGAGCGCCCGGTAGACGTCGATCAGCTGTGCGCCGGCGCCGATCGTCGCCGTCCGCGCCCGGCGGTTCACGCTGATCGAGCGCAGGTTGCGCAGATCGAGGACGACTCCGCCCGGGATCGTCGAATAGCCGGCGTAGCTGTGCCCGCCGGAACGGGCTCGCAGCTTGACATCGTGGGCCACCGCCCAGCTGACCGCACCCTGGACGTCGGCCGCGGCCAACGGTCGCGCGACCGCGGTCGGCCGCACGAAATCGAAACGCTCGTTGTACACCTCGGCCGCGACCGTGTAGCCGGGCGCGCCGTGGTTGAAAATCGGCCCGCGCATCGCCTGGCGCAGCGTCCGCGGCGCCGAGTGCGCGCTGAGCACCGCGCGCTGCCCGCTCACCGCCTGGCTTGTCCCGGGGCCGGCGGCGAGCGCGAGCCCGAGCGCTCCGGCACCGGCGAGGAACGCGCGACGATCGATCGGCTCCGGCGGCCTCGTCACGCCTGCCACTATCTCATCCGCGGCGGGCGATTCGCAGCGAACCCAACAGGTGATCGATGACCGCGAGCTGGCGGCGGCGTCCCGGCCGGCCACCGGCGAGCACGACGTACAGGCAGAACGGCCGCTCGGCGACGGTGAGGAAGTGCTGCATCCCGGCCTGCCGGGGGCGAGGGTGCGCGAGCCGAGTCGCCGCGAAGGCCGTGGGGTCGAGCCGGCGCGGGATCCGCCTCGAGGCGAACAGGCCGTGTCCCGGCCTCAGCCCCGCGCCCGGCTGGTACTCGGTCAGCGCGATGAACGACGCCATCGCGGGCATCGCGCCGGTGCTGGCATCGCCGAACTGACCGTCGCCCAGCGCGAGCCGGAAGTCGCCCGCGTGGAGCGTGGCCAGGCCGGCGCTGCGGCTGAAGATCCGGCCGCTCCAGCCCCCGGGCAGCTCGACCGCGATCCCGTGCGCCTCGAGGATCAACCGATGCTTCCCGCGAGCGAGACCGCGAGCACGGCGGCGAGCACGAGCATCCCACCGCGAGCCGCGGACACCCGCGAGCGTCCGAGCGCCCGGTGCAGGGCAACCAGCTGCCCCGGGCTGCGCACGCGGGCGGCTGCCAGCGGCGTCAGCCCTCTCAGCACGCCGTACAGGCCGACTACGGCGGCGCCGCGACCGGCCCCACCCGAGATCAGCGCGGCCAGCAGGGCGACGTATGTCGCGGCGCTGGTGACCACGGTCAGCACGCCGGCCCCGAGCTGGGCGCCGTAGCCAAGCCCGTATACCCAGCCTCGGTACTCCTCGAGCCAGCGCTCATTCACCTGGCGGCCGGGTCCTGGCACGGCGCCTGAGGCGTCGAGCCCGAGCGCCACAAGCACGCTCAGCGCCAGCGCTGTCAGACGCGGCTGGGCGCCGACCGAGGCCGGGATGAGCAGCGCTCCGGCGCCCCCGGCCAGCGCTCCGATCAACACCCCGGTCACGCCGGAGCCGATCAGGAAGGCACTCACCGTGACGCCCCAATGGCCGTGCCGGCCCCGCTCTCCGAGCGGGGTGATGCTCGCGAGCATCGACTCACCTCATGGCGACCAAGCGGCCCTGACGGCCCCCACGGCGGCGGCGGCGAGGCCGAGCAGGAGCAGCTCGGTCACGGTTGGTGTCGCTTGCCGGCGCCCGGCCGGCCAGGGTAGAGGCTCGGGTGCCCGGCGCCGATCCCCGAGGCGGCGAGGACGTCATCGATCCGGCGGGTGCGCGCAGGCCCGCCGCGCGCGCCGGATGTCGGGGGGATCGGCATCTCCTGGTCCTCGATCGCGTCGCGGACGAGCGAGGCCAGCGCCTGCCAGCTCGTCGCCGCCCCCTCCCCCAGCACCGACCCGGCGACGAGCACGAAGTAAGGCGATCCGGGCACGGCGTAGTCCTCCCAGGCCTTCGAGGACATGACCACCGGGACGCCGGGCGGCGCGAGCGACGCGAGCCGCCGCGGACGCTCGCGCTCGGCTCCGTGGGTGACGATCACGGTTTGGATCTCCGGCGGAAGCCGGGGCTCGCCGAGGGTCTCCCAGAATCCGGCGCACGTGCTGCAGCCACTGGTCAGGAACGCCAGCAACGTCGGCGGCGATCCGGCGGCGCCGAGGTCGAGCGTCACCGCGTCGCCGTTCGGAGCCGGGCCCGCGAGCGCGGCCGCGGGCTGTGCGGAGCCTGGGGATCGCCGCGGCGGTTGCGGGATCGCCGCCCCGGCGCTCTCCTGCTCGGCGGGCGCACCCAGCCGGCGGAGGATCTCGGCGTTGCTGCGCAGCAGGCCGGCGACCAGCAGCAGCAACAGCACCAGCAGCACCGTCTCGACCGATACGAGCGCGGTCATCAGGCCCCCGTCCCACCGGGCAGCGGAACGGCGAGTCCATCGAGGCAGGGCGCTTCGTGGCTGCAGGTCCGGTCATCCATCATCTCGGTGCCGTTGCAGTTCATTCCCGCCACGCTGGCCGGGTTCTGGCAGATGATCAGCCGGCAGACGACCTCGGTGGTGCCGGCCACCTGGGTGTTGCACTGCCCGTAGCGGAAGTGGTTGCAGTCGATCCGCCGGCGATTGCAGTCCCCGCGCGCGCACTGGCAGCCGCCGGCGAAGATCTCGCCCGGCGTGCGGTTGCAGTCGATGTAGTAGCGCACGCCGGCGTCACGGCACAGGCCGTGGCCGGTATAGGCCGTGCACTTCCACCAGCCGGCAACGTAGGTGTTGGCCGGGCAGGTGTTCAGCCCGTGCTCGATCTCGCAGCAGAACGCGCTGTAGCCATCGGTGCACTTGCCGTTGCGGCAGTCTGTCGGGACGAGCACCGCCCAGGCCGGCTGCGGGCGCACGAGATATCGGATGGGGGCGACCGCGAATGCCGATCCGGCCAGCGCGGAGCGCGCGATCAAGCCGCGACGCGAGGTGCGGCGCTCGAGCAGCGATCCGAGGCGCTGGGTGAGCCGCTCGGCAAGCGTCACTGAGGGCTCCAGGATCGCCACGCCCGCGGCAACTCGGAGTAGGCGAGCACGGTCCCATACACGGCAGCAGCGGTGCCCAATATCAATACGGCAACGCTCCCCGGCGGCCGCTCGAGGATCCAGGCCAGCCCGCGGGGCGAGCCGGCGGCGGCGGACGCAGAGGCTGCAGCGAGCAGCGCGCTGATTAGCGCCTGCAGAGGCGTCGCCGGCGCCCCATCGGCACCAAAGCAGCCGCACGACTGCGCCCGGCGCCAAAGGCCCAGCGTCAGCACCGAGAAGCCCGCGTAGACGCAGGCCGCAAGCGCGCCGGCGGCCGGCGTGGGCGAGACCAGCGCCCAAGCCCCGAGGCCCAGTTCGGCGGC
>DATCNP010000035.1:0-13497 GCA_036565205.1 Solirubrobacteraceae bacterium
GTCTGGGGCCGGTTGTCGAGCGCGCTCGGAAGCCGAAAGCCGTATTCGACCAGCGTCGACTTGCGCGATCTGTCTCCCTCGTACATGCCGCCGATCTGGGGCACCGTCTGGTGGGACTCGTCGACGAAGCAGACGAAGTCCTCGGGAAAGTAGTCCAGCAGGCAGTACGGGCGATCGCCCGGCTGCCGGCCGTCGAGGATCCGGGAGTAGTTCTCGATCCCCGAGCAGAAGCCGAGCTCCCGCAGCATCTCCATGTCGTACTGGGTGCGCTGGCGCAGGCGGTGGGACTCGAGCAGCTTGCCCTGCGACTCGAGCTCGGCGCAGCGCTGGTTGAGCTCGCGGCCGATCTCGGCGACGGCGTCGTCGATCATGCCCTCGCGGACGTTGTAGTGCGACGCCGGCCAGATCCCGACGTGCTCCAGATCGTCCTCGATCAGCTCGCCGGTCAGTGGGTCGAAGTGCTGGAGATGCTCGACCTCGTCCCCGAACAACACGATCCGGAACGCGGTCTCGGCGTAGGCCGGGAAGATCTCCAGCGTCTCGCCGCGGACTCTGAACGTTCCCCGCGAGAGCGCCGTGTCGTTGCGCGTGTACTGAATCGAGACGAGCTTTCGCAGCAGCGCGTCGCGGTCGACGAACTCCCCCTTGCGCAGCGTCTGGAGGTTCTCGTCGTAGACCTCGGGCGACCCGAGACCGTAGATGCAGGACACGCTGGCCACGATCAGCACGTCCCGCCGGGCGAACAGCGCTGCGGTGGCCGAGTGGCGAAGCCGGTCGATCTCCTGATTGATGGCCGAGTCCTTCTCGATGTAGAGGTCCTTGCTCGGGACATAGGCCTCGGGCTGGTAATAGTCGTAGTAGGAGACGAAGTACTCGACCGCGTTGCGAGGGAAGTAGGTCCTGAACTCGTTGCAGAGCTGGGCCGCCAGCGTCTTGTTGTGCGCGATCACGAGCGCCGGCTTCTGGACCGCCTCGATCGTGGCGGCCATCGTCATCGTCTTGCCGGTACCGGTCGCACCGAGCAGCGTCATGTACCGCTCGCCGGCACCGATGCCCTCGGCCAAGCCCTCGATCGCCGCCGGCTGATCGGCGGTCGGGTTAAAGGCGGCGTCTAGCTCGAACTTCGGCATCTGGACCTTTGAGCGTAGCGAGAGGCGCGGACGACTCGGCGGTCGCCAGCTCCGCTCAGGCCTAGAGCATCGGCATCGCGCACGGCTGACCGTCGCTGACGATCGCGACGTGGCCGACCAGCCCCTCGTCGAGGATCGCGTGCACGGTCTCGGAGTCGTACCTGCCCCGGCCGGAGCGGCGACGCACCGTAGTCCGCGGTGCCCTCAGCTCGGTGCTCGGCATCAGCCGATGCCGAGCTGCGAGGCGTACGTCCGCCGGTAGTCGCTGCGCGCACTGAAGACCTTCTCCACGTAGGCGCGGGTCTCGGGGAAGGCGATGTCGAAGCGGCCGAAGCGGTGCCCTTCGGCGTGCGCGGCAGCGATCCAGTGACTCACGTTCGCCTGGCCGCCGTTGTACGCGGCGAGCGCGAGCATCGTGCTGCCGTGGTACTGGTCGAGCAGGTAACGCAGGTAGTAGCTCCCGTAGGCGATGTTGACCGCCGGCGTGGCGAGGTCCGCGGTCTTGAATGTGGTCGCACCCGATCGCCGGGCCAGGAAAATGGCGGTTTGGGGAAGGATCTGCATCAACCCGACGGCGCCCGCCGACGACGTTCTCGGGTCGAACTTCGTCTCCGCGTAGATCACGGCCGCGATCAGCGCCGGATCGAGGTTCTTGGCGGCTGCCTGCTCGCGGATCACGCTCTGGTCGTGGAGAGGCAATCCGAACTCGCTCACCGCGACCTTGAACAGCGGCATCGCGGCAATCACGACCACGAGCACGACGGCGGCGGCACCCAGCAGCAGCAGCCATCGCCGGCGTCTGCGTCCGGCCGCGCGACGGGCTGCGGAGGCACGACGCGCCGCGGCACGTCGAGTCGTCGCGGTCGCCGTCGGAGGAGTCATCGGGTCAGCATGTCAAGGACGGATGACAACTTCTGTTCTAACTCCTGGACCGAGCCATCGTTGCGCACGGTGTATGTCGCTCTTTGCGCTTTCTCCTGCTGCGAGAGCTGGCGCTCGGAGCGCTCGTCGAGCGCCTCGTGGCCCCGGGCACCGGCGCGCTCACTTCGAACCTCCTCGTCGGCCAGCACCGCGATCGTGGCGTCGAAAGCGCCGTCCATCCCGGATTCGAACAGCAGTGGGACCTCGACGACCGCCGCGCACGGCGGCGGCGCCGTCTGCTCGAGCTGCTTGCGCCATGAGGCCATACGCTCGCCGACGCGGGGCCAGAGCTGACCTTCGAGCCAGCTGCGGTCCTCGGGCGTAGCGAATGCGCGCTGCGCCAGCGCGGACCGGTCGATCTCATCCCCGGTCACAACCTCCGGCCCGAACCGTGCGATGACCGCGTCGCGCACCTCGGGCCGCTCGTAGAGCTCGTGCACCACGCTGTCGGTCGATAGACAAGCGGCGCCGAGACGCTCGAGGGCGGCGAGAGCCGTCGACTTTCCGGCCCCGATTCCGCCTGTGAGCCCGACGAAGGGGACCACGACCCGGCTCAGCCGGAGGACTGCTCCGCGCTCTCGGGCTCGTCAGCCGCCCGTGGCTGTTCCGCCGCCGGCGCCTCAACGCCCGCCTCGGCCTGCCGCTCAGGCTGGTCGGGCTGGTCCGCCTGCGCGTCGGCGTCCTCGGCCGGCGCTTCGGTGGCCTCTGCCGGCGCTTCGGCGGCCTCGGCCGGCGCTTCGGTGGCCTCTGCCGGCGCCTCGGCGGCCTCTGCCGGCGCCGGGGTGTCGACGTTAGCCTGCAGATCTGCCGATTCCTCGGCCTCCGCCTCGGACGCGAACACGTCCTCGGACAGGCCGAGCTCCGGCACGTGGTCGAGATCGGCTGCGTCCCCCTCCGGGGGCACGATCGGGCGAACCGGCAGAACCTGGCCCTCGACGCGCTTGATCGACAGCGACAGGCGCCGGCGCTCGGAGTCGATCTCGAGGATCTTGACCCGGACGGGATCGCCGGGCTGGATGATCTCGCGCGGGTTCTCGACGTGGTGCTGGGCCAGCTCGGAGATGTGCACGAGCCCTTCCACGCCATCCAGGATCTCGACGAACGCCCCGAATGTGACGACCTTGGTGACGGTTCCCTCGAGCTCGTCGCCGATGTTGTACGTGTCCACGACGCGCTGCCAGGGGTCTTCCTGCGTCTGCTTGAGCCCGAGCGAGATGCGCTGGCGGTCCCGGTCGATGTCGAGCACCTTGACGCTCACCTCGTCGCCGATACTCAGGATCTCACTCGGGTGATTGACGTGCGACCAGGAAAGCTCGGAGATGTGGATCAAGCCGTCGATCCCGTCGAGGTCGACGAACGCGCCGAAGTCGACGATGTTGGAGATCGTTCCCTCGACGACCTGACCGGGTTGGAGCCGGTCGAGGATCCGCTCGCGGTCCTCCTTGCGCTGCTCCTCGAGCACCGCACGGCGGGAGAGGACGACGTTGTTGCGCGAGCGGTTGAGCTCGATCACCTTGCACTCGATCGCCTGGCCCATGTACTCGTCGAGGTTCGGTACTCGGCGGATGTCCACCAGTGAGGCTGGCAGGAACCCGCGGACGCCGAGGTCGATGATCAGCCCACCCTTCACGACCTCGATCACGGCTCCCTCGACCGGCTCGCCGGACTCGGCCGCGGCCTCGATCCTGCGCCAGGCCTTCTCGAACCGGGCGCGCTTCTTGGACAGGATCAGCCGACCGTCCTGGTCCTCCTTGGTCAGGACGAGGGCGTCGACCTCCTCACCGAGCTGGACTTCGTCGCCGGGATCGACCGACTTGCGGATCGAGAGCTCGCCGGCGGGAATGACGCCCTCGGACTTGTAGCCGATGTCGACCAGCACTTCGTCGTTGTCGATTCGCACGACATTGCCGGTGACGACGTCGCCCTCCTGGAAGGGATGGATCGTGGCGTCGTAGTTGGGAACGATCTGCCCGTCGATCTCGAGCAGCAGGCCGTCGGAGCCTTCGACGACGTTGACGTTGGGCTGCTCAGCCGCGGGGACCAAAGTTGATGTTGAGGACATGGAACTTCGGAGGATAGCCCGCGACGGCACCCAGCCGCTCCGACGTCGGTCGGACGCGTGCGGGCGGCTGAGGCGTCCCTATCATCAGCCGCCGATGCCACGCCGAGCGACCAAGCGCGGACTCGAACGCACGCGGCTCGAGCGCGACTGCGATGTTCTGATCTGCGGCGCCAGCTTTGCCGGGCTGGCCGTCGCCCGCGAGCTCGCCTCGACCGGGGCTCGCGTGCTGGTGATCGACCGCTACGAGATCGGCGAGCGCCAGACCAGCGCATGCGGGATCCCGACCGGGTGGCTGACCGCCCTCGGCCTCCAGGACGCTCTCCAGCAGACGTTCGGCGAGCTCGTGATCCACAGCCCGCACGCCGACGTCCGCTACCAGCTGCCCTGGACCTTCTCGACCTTCGACTATCGGACGCTGTGTGGGCTACTCGCCGAGCAGGGGTCGTTCGAGTTCGAGACCGCCAAGGTCGAGCGCCGCGACGGGACGCGCGTGCTAACCGACCGTGGAGATCTGCACGCGGCGCTGATCGTCGACGCGCTCGGCTGGCGGCGGGTGCTCGGCGCGGGCGAGAACGTGCAGCCCCCCGATGCACTTCTCTCACGCGGCCTCGAGGTGCATCCGCATGGCTCAGGGGAGGATCTCGAGGTCTGGATCGATCGGTCTTACGTCCCGGCGGGTTATGGCTGGAGCTTCCCCGCCGGCGAGGAACTGCGAATCGGCGTCGGGTCGTTCGATCCGCGGTTTCACGTCCGTGAGCCCACGGTCAGGCTCGCCGAGGACCTCGGCGCCGACACCGTGCGCTACCAGGGCAACTGGATTCCTCATGCGCTCCGGGACGCGACCGAGGACGGAACCTTCTTCGCCGGCGACTCGGCCGGCCACTGCCTCCCGCTGACCGCGGAGGGAATCAGAACGGCGCTCTACTTCGGTCTCGCCTGCGGCCGCGAGCTCAGCGCGGTGCTGACCGGAGACCAGACCCGCGAGCAGGCGCTGACGCGCTACCACCGGTTCTCAGCCGCTCACGCATTCCACTTCCGGTGGATGCTGCGTGTGCAGCGCCTCGTCCCACGCGTCGCGCCGCGCCTCCTCGGGCCGTCGCTGCGTGCGATGGGAAGTAAGCGCTTCCTGGACTGGAGCTTCGGTCACTACCTGGGAATCGCTCACCCGGATTTTGTCGCCGGGGTCGCCAGTCGGGGCGGCGCCCTCAACAGCGCCGGCCTGGCGACGGCCTGACCCTCATTTCGCCGCCAGCCAGTTCGGGCCGATGCCGGCCTCTACCGCCAGCGGCGGGTCGAGCTCGTAGGCGCCCGCCATCGCCTCGGTCGCAAGCGCCTCGACCTCCTCGGCCTCGGTCTCCGGTCCTTCGAACAGCAGCTCGTCGTGGATCTGGAGCACGAGCCTCGTCTGCAGGCCGGCCTGGGCGAGCGCCCCGTCGGTGCGCACCATCGCGACCTTCATGATGTCGGCCGCCGTTCCCTGGATGACCATGTTGACCGCGAACCGCTCGCCCTGCTTTCGCATCTCCCAGCGGCGCGCCCGCAGCTCCGGGACCTGACGGCGGCGCCCGAACAGCGTCGAGACATAACCGTGCTCGGTCCCCTGGGCGATCGTCTCCTCGATGAATTTGCCCACGGCCGGGAACCCGGCCAGGTAACGCTGGATGAACTCGTCGGCCTCGGTCTGGGGGATGTCCAGACGATCGGCCATCCCGTAGGCCGAGAGCCCATAGACGATCCCGTAGTTGATCATCTTCGCCTTCGACCTCATACCGGGGTCGATCTGGTCAGGGGTGACCCCGAACACGCGACACGCGGTAGCCGTGTGGACGTCCTCGCCGCGCCTGAAGATCTCCTTCAGCACGTCCTCACCGGCGATATGCGCCAGCAGCCGGAGTTCGACCTGCGAATAGTCGGCCGAGACGAGGAGGTGGCCCGGTTCGGCGATGAAGCAGGCTCTGATCTCGCGCCCCAAGGAGGTCCTGATCGGGATGTTCTGGAGGTTGGGGTTGTTCGACGACAGCCGCCCGGTGGTCGCGGCGGTCTGGTTGAAGGTGGTGTGCAGCCGGCCGTCAGGGGCGATCAGCAGCGGAAGCGCGTCGAGATAGGTCTGGGCGAGCTTGGTCAGCTCTCGCCAGCGTTCGATCTTCGGGATCACGTCGTGCTCGTCCCGGATCGCCTGAAGCACACGCGCGTCGGTCGAGTAGCCGGTCTTGCCGCGGCGCTTGCGAGAAAGGCCGAGCTTCCCGAACAGGATCTCCTCGAGTTGGCGGGGCGAGCCGAGCATGAACTCCTCCCCCGCGAGCTCGAAGATCTCGCGCTCCAGCAAATCCGCCTCCGCTTTGACGCGCTCGGAGATCGCGCGCAGGCGCTCGGTGTCGAGTTTCAGCCCCGCCTGCTCCATCTTGCGAAGGATCCGCACGACCGGCAGCTCGACCTGCTCGAGCAGATCGGTAAGACCACGTCCCCTGATCTCCTCCCGCTGCCAGGCGGCCAGCGCCCTGACCAGCAGCGCGTCGGCACCGGCCTCGTCCTGAACCTCGGCCGCAAATCCGCGCTCCTCGCAGAGCTCCCGGAACGGGTACGCGCGGCGGGCGGGCTCGAGCAGGTAGGCAGCGACCTCGGTGTCGTGCGCAAGCGTCGCCGGCACCTCGCCGAGCGACTTCGCGTCGTGCGCGATCGCCGGCCGGCTACCGAGCGCGCTGACGAGCTCTTCCGGGCGGGCGCAGTCACCGACCAGGACCTCCGCGCCACCGTCTGCGGCTGCCCCGAAGCGCCACGCCTCATCGGCGGCGAACAAAGCGCCCTCCGGGGCAAGGGGCGCCCGAACGGCGACAGCCACCTCGGTCTCGGGTAGCCGCGCGATGTCGTTCACCGATCCGGCGCGTGTTCGTGCCGTGATCGCCGACTCGGCGACCGGAGCCGGGGCGGCGGCCTCAGCCGAGCCGAGTGCCTCCTCGAGCCGCCGGAGCGGATCGCGAAGCTCGAACTCGCGGAACACGTCGCGCAGACGCGAGCGATCGGGCGGCGCCGAGACGAATTCGCCCACGTCGATGTCCAGCGGGATGTCCCGCTTCGCGGTCGCCAGCTGCTTGGACACGCGCGCGGCGTCGGCGTGCTCGGTCAGGTTCTGCTTGCGCTTCGCCCCGCTGATCTCATCAACGCCGGCGAGCACGTTCTCCAGCGACCCGAACCGCTGCAGCAGGTCGGCCGCGGTCTTGTCGCCGATCCCGGGGACTCCGGGGATGTTGTCGCTCGTGTCTCCCTTCAGCCCGATGAAGTCGGGGACGAGCTCGGGCGGGATCCCGTACCGGTCGATCACGCCGTCGCGGTCGTAGACCCGGGTATCGGTAATCCCGCGAGACGTGGTCATGATCCGCACGCCGTCGTCGACCAGCTGGTAGGCGTCCCGATCGCCGGTCACGACCATCACGGGGATCTTCGGGTCAGCGGACCTCGCCCGCTCGACGATCGACGCGATCACGTCGTCGGCCTCATAGCCCTCCACCGACAGGTTCCGGTAGCCGAATGCCTCCACCAGCGGCCCGAGGTGGGGCCATTGCTCCTTGAGCAGGTCGGGGCGGCTTGAACGCTGCGCCTTGTACTCGGAGTAGATCTCCTTTCGCCCCGAGGAGCCCGCGTCCCAGACCACCACCGTCGCCTTCGGCCCGTAGTCGGTGAGGATCTTCACCAGCATCGAGGCGAAGCCGAAGATCGCGTTCGTGGTGACGCCGGTCGAGGTGGCAATCGACTCGGGCAAGGCGAAGAACGCTCGGTAGGCCAGGCTGTTTCCATCGATCAGGAAGAGTTCGTCAGGCATCTGTTTCTGAGGCTATCTCGCGGTTCGGGCAAACCCGCCTCCGACCACGCCATAAGATCCCATCCGCTCGTGTCGACAACCCCCAGCGCCCAGTACAGCCTCACGATCCGGGTGGAGATCGACCACCGCCCGGGGATGCTCGGCAAGGTGGCAAGCGCGATCGGCGCTGCTGGCGGCACGATCGGCGCCGTTGACCTGGTGCAGGTCGAGGGCCCGCACACGATCCGCGACATCACGGTCGAGACGGCCGACGCATCGGACTGGCCACGGCTGACCGATGCCGTCAATGGCGTTCCCGGCGCGCGCGTGCTCGAGACCACCGACCGCACGTTCATGCTCCACCTCGGGGGCAAGATCGAGGTTCAGAACAAGAGTCCCCTGAAGACCCGCGACGACCTCTCGATGGCCTACACGCCCGGCGTCGCCAGGGTCTGCGACGCGATCCGCGAGGATCCGGACAAGGCCTTCCAGTACACGATCAAGCGCAACACGGTTGCCGTCGTGTCCGATGGCAGCGCGGTTCTCGGGCTTGGCGACATCGGGCCGCGCGCCGCGATGCCCGTGATGGAGGGCAAGGCGATGCTGTTCAAGGAGTTCGCCGGCGTCGACGCCTTCCCGATCTGCCTCGATACCAACGACCCCGACGAGATCGTGGCCACCGTCCGCGCGATCGCGCCGGGCTTCGGGGGGATCAACCTGGAGGACATCTCGGCGCCGCGGTGCTTCGAGATCGAGGACCGCCTGAAGGCCGACCTCGACATCCCGGTGTTCCACGACGATCAGCACGGGACGGCCGTCGTGGTACTCGCGGCGCTGTACAACGCGCTCACGCTGACCGACCGGCGGATCGAGGAGATCCGCACGGTGATCGTCGGTCTCGGTGCGGCCGGGGTCGCGGTGACCCGAATCCTGCTCGCCGCCGGCGCGCGAAACATCATCGGCTGCGACTCGCGCGGGGCGCTCCACGTCGACCGCGAGGATTACCGCGACGGCTCGATGCACGAGGTCAAACGCGGGATCGCCGAGGCGACGAACGCCGAACGGTTGGACGGCCCGCCGGCCGACGTGATCGAAGGGGCGGATCTGTTCATCGGGGTGAGCGGAGCGCGCGTGCTGCCCACGTCCGCGCTGGAGAAGATGAACCGGGACCCGATCGTCTTTGCGATGGCCAACCCGAATCCCGAGGTCTCGCCGGAGGAGGCGGCCCCCCTGGTTCGGATCCTCGCCACCGGCCGGTCTGACTACCCGAATCAGATCAACAACGTGCTCTGCTTCCCGGGCGTGTTTCGCGGCGCGCTCGACGTGCGTGCGAGCGAGATCACCGAGACGATGAAGACGGCCGCCGCCCGTGCGATCGCCGACATCGTCTCGGGCGACGAGCTGCGCGAGGACTACATCATCCCCTCGGTGTTCAACCGCGAGGTCGTCGGCGCGGTCGCCTCGGCCGTCGCTGAGGAGGCGCGGGCCAGCGGCGCGGGCGAGACCGGTGCCAAGGTGGGATTCGCCCCGACCGAGGAGTTGCGGATCCTGCCGGGTCGGTAGGGGCGGCGCGGGGTTCGCGGGGGCGCGGGCGGCCCCGGGCGGCCTCGGGCGGCCGCTGGCGTTCGTTTTGTGAGAACTCCGTGCCGCGCAGGTTGCAGCTCTGCGAAAAAACGGTGCTGTGAGGGGTTGGCGGCTTGGTTTTCGTGCACGCTTTCCCGTGTGGGCCGAAAAACGCGTATTCAAGAGCACGCGATCGACTCCACCAGTGGGGTTGCTCCAGATTCCGCGGATTCCGCGCCTTCTGAGCCGCACCGAGTCAAGATCCTCGGCGCGCGCTCCGAAATGCGCGTTTTCGGCTTGCGCGACGAGCGGATCGCGATGATCGCCGGCGCCCAACGGGGTCGAGTGTCCAGAACCCAGCTCATTGCCGCCGGCATCCACCGTGATGCGATCCTGCGACGGCTTGCAGCCGGTTACCTCATCCGCCTGCACTGCGGCGTCTACGCGGTCGGACACCGATCCGAGGTCCCGCTCGGCCGCGAAACGGCCGCCCTCCTCGTCTGCCGGGATGGTGCCGTCCTGAGCCACCACACCGCGGCTGAGCTGTGGGGCCTCCGACCGCCCGGCAGCGGAGACGGGCTGGTCCACGTCACCCTCCGCGGCAACGGAACCACCCGCGTCCCAACCGTCAAGGTCCACCGCACCCGCCTCCTCGATGCCCAGGACGTCGGCATTCGCGAGCGCCTCCCGGTCACCTCCCCTGCCCGCACGCTCGTAGACGAGGCCGAGCTCTTGACCTCGCGCGAGCTCGAGCGCGCCCTCGACGAAGCCCTCGTCACCCGCGTCGTGCGCCCGGCGCAGATCTCAGAGCTGCTCGGGCGGGCACACGGCCGGGCCGGCGGGCCGCTCCTACGGGCGTTCCTGTCCCGCCAGACCGGAACCACGCGCACACGCTCCGAGGCCGAGGAGCTGTTCATCGCGCTGCTCCGCTCGGCTCGGCTGCCCGAGCCCGAGGTCAATACGCGCGTCCACGGCTACGAGGTCGACTTCCTGTGGCGCTCGGCGCGCCTCGTGGTCGAGATCGACGGGTACAAATTCCACTCGAGCCGCGCGGCATTCGAACGGGATCGGCAAAAGGACGCCCAGCTGCAGGCCTCCGGCCTGGCCACAATGCGCGTCACGTGGCTCCAGATGGAGGACGAGCCCTATGCGGTCATCGCCCGGCTCGCACGGGCGCTCGCCTCACGGGACCCGGGTCTCGCGGCGTGAGCGCGGCAAGAACCCAACCGCCCCCTCAGTCGGGCGGATCTCCGCTGCCGATCTCGGAGCCGGACGGAGGCGGCTCGGGCCGCACCCGCCCGGACCATGGGAGCGGCCCGTCGAGCTTCCACTTCGAGTTGGGGCGCGCGGGCAGGAGGATCACGATCAGCAGCCCGATCACCGACAGCAGCAGGCCGAAGGTCAGACCGACCCTCTCCCCGTATCCCTTGCGATCCGACAGCCACGACGCGGAGGCAGCGGAGATCAGCCACGCGAACAGGAGATAGAGCGCGGTCGCGCCGATCAGGGCGAAGATCGTCATCAGGTCCCCAGGTACGCTCGCTGGACGCCGGGGTCGTCGCGCAGGCCGGCCGACTCGTTCTCGAGTGCCACGCGGCCGGTCTCGAGTACGTAGCCACGCCGGGCGATCTCGAGGGCGTAGTTGGCGTTCTGCTCCACGAGCAGGATCGCCACACCGCTGCGGTTGATCTCGCCGATCGTCTCGTAGATCCGCTGCACCAGGATCGGCGCGATCCCCATCGAGGGCTCGTCGAGCATCAGGAGCTGGGGCCTGGCCATCAGCGCCCTCCCGATCGCCAGCATCTGCTGCTCGCCGCCGGACATCGTCCCCGCCTTCTGACGCTCCCGTTCGCGCAGGCGGGGAAACAGCGTGAACACGCGATCGAGATCCTCGGTGATCTCGGGTCCGCGGCGCCGGTGCGCGCCGAGATCGAGGTTCTCGCGGACGGTCATCCGGGGAAAGCAGTGACGGCCCTCGGGCGCGAGCGCAATGCCGCGCACGACGATCTCGTGCGCGGGGATGCGGGTGATGTCCTCGCCGGCGAACGTGATGCTGCCCGAGCTCGCCGGCGTCAGGCCCGAGATCGAGCGCAGCGTGGTCGACTTACCGGCTCCGTTGGAACCGATCAGCGTCACGACCTCGCCCTCCTCGACCTTGAGCGAGATCCCCTTCAGGGCCTCGATCGTGCCGTAGTGGGCGTGGATGCCGGTGACCTCGAGCAGCGCCATCAGTTGGTCACGCCCGTCGGGGGTCGCCCGGAGCGAGACATCAGTCCTGCTTACCGAGGTAGGCCTCGATCACGCGCGCATCGGCGCGGACCTCGGCGGGAGCCCCCTCGGCGATCTTCTCGCCGTGGTCGAGCACGGTCACGCGCTCGGAGACGTCCATCACGACCTTCATGTCATGCTCGATCAGCAGGATCGTCAGCTGAAGGTCGTCGCGCATCTTGCGCATGAAGTCGGTCAGCGCGGAGGACTCCTGCGGGTTCATGCCGGCCGTCGGCTCGTCCAAGAGAAGCAGCCTCGGTTCGGAGGCCAGCGCGCGGGCGATCTCGACTCGCCGCTGATCGCCGTAGGAGAGCTGCGATGAGATCTGGTCGACCACGTTGGCGTGCAATCCCACGTAGGTCAGCAGCTCGCGGGCGCGCTTGCGGACCTCGAGCTCCTCCTTGCGGACCCACGGCGGCCGCAGAATCGAGCCGAACAGACCCGCCTTCATCCGGGAATGGCGACCGATCATCACGTTCTCCATCGCCGACATCGCGCCGAACAGGCGAATATTCTGGAACGTCCGCGCGACTCCGAGGCCGGTGATCACGTCCGGACGCGAGTGGCTGATATCCCGCTCGCCCAACAGGATCTGGCCCGAGGTGGGCCTGTAGAGCCCGGTCAGCATGTTGAACAGCGTCGTCTTGCCGGCGCCATTGGGGCCGATGAGCGAGACGATCCGGTTCGCCGGCATGTCGAGCGACACGTCGTTGATGGCCACCAGGCCACCGAACTCCTTTGTCACGTCGACGGCGCGCATGACCGACACGCCCTCCACGGTCGTGGTCGCGCCTCCGGCCGTCCCGCCTCCGATCGGCACGCCATCAGCCGTCCGGGGCTCCTCGGCTTCGCTCACGTCCCCCCCTCGGAGAGCTGAGCGTCCTCGGCGCCGATCCCCTCGGTCAGCTCCAACCGCCGTCTTCGCTCCGGGAACAGACCCTGGGGACGGAGCACCATCACCAGCACGAGCAGGAATCCGAAGATGCCGAACGAGAGCTGGGTGAGGTTGAAGTTCAGGCCGATCTTCTGCGGCAGATTGTTGAGTACGTCCGGGATCAGGTAGTAGTTGATGTAGGACAGCAGCAGCGCTCCGAGCACCGCGCCCCAGATCGAGCCGAGTCCGCCGACGATGATCATCGCCAGCACGAAGATCGAGAACGAGAACGCGAACTGGCCGGCGTTCACGGTCGTGAAGTAGGCGCCGAGAAAGGCTCCCGACATTCCGCCGAAGGTCGCGCCGATTGCGTACGCCATCAGCTTCGTGCGCACCAGCGGGATTCCCATCGAGACGGCTGCGACCTCGTCCTCGCGCAGCGCCACCCAGGCGCGGCCGAGGCGGGAGTCGCGCACGCGGAGGTTGATGAACAGGACCAGCAGCATGATCACGAAGATCAGCCAGTACCACGGCCTCAGCTTGAGCAGGTTGAAGCTCCCGATCCCCGGGAAGTAGGGTAGGTCGACGGCGGGGATGCCGAGGTTGCCGGCGGTGAGCGACTCGCCGTGACCGATGTGGATGCTCTGTCCGTTGACCGCGATCACGCGAACGATCTCGCCGAAGGCCAGGGTCACGATCGCGATGTAGTCACTCCGCAGCCGCAGCGTGGGCAGCCCGATCAGCGTTCCCGAGATCGCGCAGATCAGCACCGCCGCGACGAGGATTAGGACGAAGTTGAGGTGGATGCCGGGAATCGTCGACGCCACCGACGAGACCACGATGTGGACGTGTGAGTTGAAGAAGAAGCCCGAGCCGAACCAGC
>DATCNP010000036.1:0-10702 GCA_036565205.1 Solirubrobacteraceae bacterium
CCTCTACACCCCCGGGCGGCGCCAGCTTCAGCTACAGCTGGAGCCGCTGCACGGCCGCCGGGACGAGCTGCGTCGGCATCCCCGGTGCCAACGGCCAGCAATACGGCCTGACCGCCCTCGACGTTGGCGACCTGATCCGCGTCGCGGTCAGCGACAGCGAGCCCAGCGGCGCAGGCCAAGGTCCCGAGGCGGCCAGCACCTCCTCCCCGGTGACCACCGCCGGCGCCGCGAGCACGACGTTTCTCCTGACCTCGCCGATCAGCGCGACGACGAACCAGCTCGTCACCGTGATCGCGACGGTCACCTCGACCTCTAGCGCTAAGCCCCCCAACGGGACGATCGCGTTCTCCAACCGCGGCAAAGCGATCCCAGGCTGTGGCTCGATTCCCGCGGACGGCCAGGGGCAGCAGAGCGTCACGGTCACCTGCCTGGCCGCGTTCGCGGCGGGGAGCTCCCCTGAGCAGCTGACCGCCGTGTTCACGCCTTCCCCGGGCTCGCCTGTGTCGGCCTCGGGCAGCGCGCCCGTGAGCCTGACGATCCGAAAGGACTCAACGACCAGCTCGATCGATGTCTCCAGCCCGACGGTGGCGCTCGGAAGCAGGGAGACGTACACCGCGAACGTTCAGGGAATCCTGGGCGGCTCGGTCAAACCCTCGGGCACCGCCGAGTTCCTGGACCATGGCAAACCGATCGCCGGGTGCACGAAGAGTCCCCTGACTGCGACGAGCATCGGCTCCCAGGCGAGTTGCGCGGTTCGCTACAGCAGCTCCGGCTCCCACGCGGTCTCGGTCTCCTATCCCGGCGACGCCAACTACCTGGGCTCGGCTTCGCAGTCGGCGCCGGTGACGGTCCGCTCGATCTCGCTTGGCGTCGTGTCCTCGACGATGCAGTGGACCTTCAACGTCACCCCCTCGTACACGGGCGTGCTCGGGCTGCTGATCGACTCCGTTTCGCCGGGCACGAACGTCCTCGTCAGGTGCCATGGCCGAGGCTGTCCGTTCGCAAGACAAGCGACGACGATCCGCCGGAGCAAGCGCTGCGTGGCGGAGAGCAAGGGCAAAGTCAAGTGCACCGAGATCCGGTCGACGAACGTCGACCTCGAGTCGGGATTCCGGCGGCGCCGCCTGCGCGAGGGTGCGCAGATAGCGATCTTCCTGACCCGCCCGCAGTGGATCGGCAAGTACTACCAATTCACGATCCGCGCCGGGGCGCCCCCGAGAATCCGGATCGCCTGCCTGGCGCCGGGCAGTACCGCCCCAGGCGTCGGCTGCTGACGTCGGTCGCCGTCCTTCTTCTTTCCAGTAGGCTTACGTATGTTTTAGTAGCTTTGGCTACGTTCGATGAGCTGGGGGTGATTGATGTCCAGGCGGTGGGGCGCAAGCCGATTTTGGTCGGCTGCCATTCTTACGTTGTCGGTTGTCTGGGCCTCGTGGGCGCTCGCCGGTCTTGCGCAGGCGGCTACTCCTCCGACTGTGACCGGTGTCCCAGAGCAGGGCAAGACGCTGACCACGAATCCGGTCAGCAGCAAGACCTCGTGGAGGCGATGCTCATCCACGGGCACGACATGCGGCCCGGTCTCCCCTGAAGCGACGGTCTCCACTGCAGCCACCTACACGCTCGTCCAGGCTGACGTTGGCCATACGATCAAAGCGGTGCAGAACACCCTCCATTCGGCGCCCACGCCCGTCGTCTTCCCAATCTTGCTTCCCGCCACCATCACCGGTTCTATGACCGAGGGTCAAACCTTGACCGCGAATCCGAACTGGTCGGTCATGCCGGCTCCGCCCGGCGCCAACTTCAGCTATAGCTGGAGTCGTTGTACGGCCAGCGGGACGAGCTGCGTTCCCATTTCAAATGCCGGCGGGCAGCAGTACGGCCTGACCTCGAGCGACGTCGGCCACGTGATCGCGGTTGCCGTCAGCGACACGGAGCCGAGTGGCGCCAGCCAGGGGCCTGAGGCAGCCACAGGGTCTTCCCCCGTGGCCGCGGCAGACCCTCCGTCCCCGTTCCCGTCTCCGTCTCCCTCCCCGTCCCCGTCAACAGCCGCGAGTACGACCTCCATCCTGGCCTCACCGAGCAGCGCGACGACGAACCAGCTCGTCACGCTCATCGCAACGATCACGTCCGCTGACAGCGGCGCGCCGCCCACGGGGGCGGTCGCGTTCGCGAACCGCGGCGCCACAGTTCCCGGCTGCGGCTCGGTCCCAGCGAACAGCTTTGGCCAAAGCGTTACGGTCACTTGCCCCGCTAAGTTCACTGCGGCAAGTTCCCCTGAGCAGCTGACCGCCGTGTTCACGCCGTCCCCCGGCTCGTCGGTCTCGGGCTCGGGAAGCTCGCCCGTGAGCCTGACGATCCGAAAGGACTCGACGACCAGCTCGGTCGACGTCTCCAATCCGACGGTGGCGGTCGGGAGCACGGCCACCTATAGCGCCAGCATCGAGGGAGTCCTGAGCGGCCCGGTAAACCCCTCCGGAACAGCTGAGTTTCTTGACCACGGCACTCCTATCGCCGGTTGCACAGCACGCCCGATCGCGACGACGAGCGTCGGTTCCAGTGCGAGGTGTGTCGTCAGTTACAACCGCGTGGGGTCCCACTCGATTACTGTCGCCTACTCAGGCGATGGCAACTACATCGGCTCCAGCTCGCCGTCCGCCACGTCAGTGACGGTTCGGTCGGTCTCGCTGGGGGTCGTGTCCTCGACGATGCAGTGGAGTTTCCGCATCACGCCCTCATACACCCGTGTGCTAGGGCTGCTGATCAACTCAGTCTCGGCCGGCACAGCCCTGGTCGTGAGATGCCATGGCCAGGGCTGTCCGTTCGCCAGACAGGCGTCGACGATTCGCCGGAGCACACGCTGCCCGACGAAGGGCAAGTGCACGACGCAACGGTCCCGGAACGTCGACCTCGAGTCAGAATTCCGCAGCCGCCGGCTGCACAACGGAGTCCTGATCACGATCTCCCTGACCCGGCCGCAGTGGATCGGCAAGTACTACGCGTTCAGGATCCGTGCGGGGGCGCCGCCGCGGATCCGGATCGCCTGTCTGGCACCCGGCAGCACCGCCCCCGGCGTCGGCTGCTGAGCCGGGGGCTCCCGAACAAACCGCCGCCGCCTGAGAGTCGGCGCGTCAGTACTTGCGCGCTGACCAGACGACGGTGAACACCGTGTACGCCGCGCCGCCGATCAGCACCAGCCACGCGAGCGAGCCCACGTTCGTGCTCCAGAGCCGGTGAGTCGCCGCCAGCGTCAGCACGGCCACCGCTGCAGCCGCATAGAGAGCCGCTCGCCTGCGGTCTCCCAGCCCGTATAAGTCACTGCGGTGCTGGCGGTACATGACGATCGCAAACCAGCCGAGCGCTCCGAGGAAGGCCAGCGAGACTCCCTGGAGTGCCGTATTGGCGCCTGTTCCTCCGCCCGGCACGATCGCGACCAGCCCGGCGAGCACGAGAATGATGACGATGTTCCGGAACGTGGCGTTCACGTCTGGAAACTGTACGCCGTCGCTAGCGCGCTGTCATCAGGTCCGGCGTGGCCGGCGTTTCGGCGGCGACCGGGAGTGCGTCGAGGTCCGGCGTTTGCCCGGTCTCGACAATCCGCTCGGGCTCGACGCTCGGCTCGGCCGCGGGCTGTGGGGCGGCGGTCTCGGAGGGCGCGGCGGCGAACCTGTAGCCGACCCCAAAGTGCGTGTGTACGTAGTGCCAGTCGGGCGAGACACGCTCGAGCTTCTGCCGCAGCTTGCGCACGAACACGTCCACCGAGCGGTCGCCGCGGGCCATCGTGTAGCCCCAGACGCGCTGGTAGATCTCCTCGCGCTCGAGCACGCGGCCGCCGACGATCGCGAGCTGCTTCAGGAGCTCGTACTCCTTGCGCGACAGTGAGGCGGGCTCCTCGTCGACGTAGGCGTCGAAGCGGTCCGGCCGGATCGAGAGCTCGCCGGCCACCAGGATCTCCTCGTGTTCCGGCAGCTCACCGGTGCGTCGCCGGCGCAGCACAGCCTGGACCCGAGCGATCAGCTCCTCGGGGTGGCACGGCTTGGTGACCCAGTCATCGGCGCCACCTCTCAGCGCCCGGACCCGGTCAGCGACCGGTGCGGGCCCGCTGCAGACGAGGATCGCCAGTCCTGGCAGCGCGGCGGCGGTTCGCTCGACGTAGTCGATCCCGGTCAGTGCCGGGTTGACGATCAGGGCGTGGATCCGAAGCACCGCGAGCTGATCCGGGCCCGAGGCGCAGCTGAGCAGCCTTCGGTCCCACCCCAATGCCGCGAATCGCCTATCCAGGACCGTGACGAGACCACTGTCGTCATCGATCAGCGCGACCCGGATCGCCGAAGCCCTCCATGGCGAAGTCATCTCGGCCGGAGTGTAGACCGGCGGCAGGTCGGCCCCGGGGGCTGGCGCTCCTGGGTGGCACGATCCAGTCCTATCCGGCGATCCGCTCCCAGCGCGCGTAGAGCTCCTGCACTGCGCGCTTGGCCGCCTCGTGCCGCGCGCTCGAGCTCGCGCTCTGCTTGGGGGTCGACCACGCCACGGGGTCGGCTAGCTCCTCCTCGAGCGCGCGCAGCGCGCCCTCGGCGTCCTCGATCTCGCGCTCGAGCTTCTCCTGCTCGCGGTTGCTGGTGGCCTTGGACGGGCTCCGGGCCGCCGTCTTCAGGCGCGGGGCGGGCTTTGGCTTGCCGGCCGCTTCCCGAGCTCGCTCCTCGCGTACGCGCACGTATTCGGGCCAGCCACCGACGTAGCTGTGCAGCGCGTGCTCCTCGAGCGCAACCGTGCGCGTCCCCACGGCGTCGAGCAAGGCGCGGTCGTGGGACACCAGCAGCAGCGAGCCGGGAAACGACGTCAACGCCTGCTCGAGTGCCTCGCGGCTCTCGAGATCGAGATGGTTGGTCGGCTCGTCCAGGATCAGCACATTGGCGCCCGAATGGACGAGGATCGCCAGCGAAAGGCGTCGGCGCTCGCCCCCGGAGAGCCCCTCGAGCGGCTTCTCGGCGTCCTCGCCCGAGAACAGGAACCGGCCGAGCAGCGCCCGCGTCTGGCCTGGATTGAGCCCGGTCGCGTGCTGGGCGGCTTCGAGCACCGTGCGGGCAGTGCCCGTGCCCCCGCCTCCGGATCCGGTGCCCAGCTCGTCCGCATGCTGAGAGAGGAAGCCGATCTTGACGTTGTGGCCGGTGCGGAGCTTCCCGGCGGGCAACTCCCGTCGACCTGCGAGCACCTCGATCAGAGTCGTCTTGCCGGCGCCGTTCGGCCCCACCAGCGAGATGTGCTCCCCGCGCTCGAGCCACAGCTCGGCGTCGTCGATCAGTTGCTTGTCGGCGATCGAGATGCTCCCTTCGAGCAGCTCGAACACGACCCGGCCGCTGCGCTCGGGCGGCTTGAAGGCGAACTGCAGCGCGGCTCCGTCCCGGGGGTCGCGCGTGATGCGATCGATCTTCTCGAGCCGCTTGGCCCGCGACTGGGCCTGCCGGGCTCGCGTCCCCGCGCGAAACCGGGTCACGAACCGCTCGAGTCGCTCGATCTCGGCCTGCTGGCGCTCGATCGCTCTCCCCAGGGCGAGCTCCCGTGAGGCCTTCTCCTGGCGCCAGGCATGCCAGGGCCCGGCGAAGAACTTGCCGCGGCCTGCCTCGAGCTCGAGCACCGCGGTGCCGACGGCTTCCAGAAACCAGCGGTCGTGCGCGACCAGCACGACCGCCGCGTCCAGCCCGACCAGATGCTGCTCGAGCCATTCCAGCGAGGCGATGTCGAGGTGGTTCGTCGGCTCGTCGAGCAGCAGCAGATCCGGACCGCCGGCCAGCGCGCGCCCGAGCGATGCGCGCGTCAGCTCACCCCCGGAGAACGTGGAGAGCTCGCGATCGAGGTCCGCGTCGTTGGCGAAGCCGAGGCCGTGCAGCGTCGAGAGCGCGCGCTCGCGCCAGTTGTAGCCCCCCGCGTGCTCGAGCCGCCCCTGCGCGCCGGCGTAGCGGTTGAGCGTCGCCTCATCGTGGGCGCCGTCGGCCATCGCCTGCTCGAGCTTGGCCAGCTCGCGCTCGATCCCCACCAGCTCCGGCGCGCCGGAGAGGACGTACTCCCGCAGCGACAGCGCGCGCTTGCGCGGTGGGCGCTGGTCGTGGAGCGCGACCTTGGCGCCCTTGGCCAGCACGAGCTCGCCGTTGTCGACGGACGCCTCGCCGGCGAGCATCCGCAGGAGCGTCGTCTTGCCGGCCCCGTTGCGCCCCGAAAGCGTCATTCGATCTCGGCGCTCGAGCTTGAACGAGATTCCCCGCAGAAGCGGCTCTCCGGCGATGTCCTTTTCGAGGTCAGAGGCGATCAGCACTGCCATCCGGTTGATGGTAGGAAGCACCGCCGCCGCGGCTACGATCACGCAGATGCGCTCACGTAACTACGTTCCCGAACCACCCGTGGTGATGCCGCCCGCCCGCACGCTGGCCGTGCCGGGTCGCGGCGAGCTGTTCTTCCGTGACTCCGGCGGGGATGGGCCGCCCGTGATGCTCCTGCACGGCTGGACGGCGAGCGCCGACCTGAACTGGTGGGGCGCCTACGGCGACTTGATCGAGACCGGCTACCGCATGCTGGCGATCGACCACCGCGGGCACGGTCGCGGACTTCGCGCCAAGGCGCCGTTCAGGCTCGTCGACTGCGCCGCCGACGCCGCTGCGCTGCTGCGGACACTCGAATTGGCGCCCGCGATCGTGGTCGGGTACTCGATGGGCGGCACGATCGCGCAGCTGATGGCCCGCGATCACCGCGACGCGGTCAGCGGAATGGTGCTGAGCGGCACCTCTCAGCACTTCAGCGACCGCGAGACGGCGAAGCTCTGGAAGTGGATGGGCTTTGTGGAGCTGTCGCTCTCGCTCGCGCCACGGGCGACGTGGACGGCGCTGTTCCGCCGTGCCGGTCTGCGACCCACGGCCGCCACAGCCTGGTTCCAGGCCGAGCTGACCCGTAACTCGGCCCGCGACCTGGCCGAGGCCGGACGAGAGCTCGGCCGCTTCGACTCCCGGCCGTGGCTCGGGTCGGTCCAGGTCCCCGCGGCGTCGGTCATCACCGCCCGCGATACGGCTGTATCACCCCGGAAGCAGCGTGAGCTGGCGATCGCCGCCGGTGCGACGGTTTTTGAGGTACCGCTCGACCACCTCGAACTCACCAATCGCCACAGCCAATACAACCCGGCGCTGCTCCAGGCTCTGGAGGCTGTCCGTGCCGCCGAGCGCGTGAAGGCCGCGTAGCGATCGGATACGCTTGCCGGCAATGCGTCGCACTCGCATCATGGCCGCGCTGCTGGTGTTCGCCGTGACGCTGTTGGCGCTGGCCCCGACGGCGCTCGCGAGGAGCACGGGGGGCGAGGGCTGGTACGGCGAGACCACCGACCAGTCGGTCACGAACGTGATGTTCATCACGATCGCGTTCTTCCCCGTCTTGATCATTGTGCTGTCGCTGATTCAGTCACGGCTGGACAGGCGCAAGCACGCCAGGATGGACGCGGCCAAGCGCCGTGCCGCCAACGCCGACTGGCGCGGCGGCTGGTAACCGACCGCCGGCATGGCCTATTTCGTCACCGGCGCGACGGGGTTCATCGGGCGCCACCTCGTAGACCGCCTGCTCGAGCGCGATGGTGATGTGTACGTGCTCGTCCGCGAAGAATCGGCGGACAAGCTCGACTCGCTGATCGAGAAGTGGGGTCCGAAGGCCAAGGATCGCGTACGCCCGGTCACCGGCGACCTCGCCAGGCCCTCCCTTGGCCTGTCGGAAAAAGACCTGGAGAAGCTCCGCTCCGCGCCGATCGATCACTTCTTCCACCTCGCCGCGATCTACGACATGACCGCGGAGGAGGAAAGCAACCGGGTCGCGAACGTGGAGGGGACGCGCCACGCCGTCGAGCTCGCCAATCAGCTAGAGGTCGGCTGCTTCCACCACACCTCGTCGATCGCTGCCGCCGGGAAGTTCAAGGGCCTGTTCCGAGAGGACATGTTCGACGAGGGCCAGAAGCTCGATCACCCCTACTACAGGACCAAGTTCGAGTCCGAGAAGATCGCCCGCACGCAGACCAAGGTCCCGTGGCGGGTATACCGCCCGGCGATCGTCGTCGGCAACTCGCAGACCGGCGAAATGGACAAGATCGACGGTCCGTACTACTTCTTCACCGCGATCAAGCTGCTGCGGCACTACCTGCCCGGCTGGTTCCCGCTGGTCGGCCCCGAGCTCGGCTACACGAACATCGTCCCGGTCGACTTCGTGGCCGCGGCGATGGACCACATCGCCCATCAGCCGGGGCTCGACGGTCAGACGTTCCACCTCACCGCCGCCAAGTCCCAGCGCGCCGGCGAGGTGATGAACACGATCGCCGCCGCGGCCCACGCCCCGCAGATGTCGATGCGAATCGACGCCAAGCTGCTTCAGGCACTGCCCAAGGGGACGTTCTCGATGCTGATGCAGCTCCCGGCCGCCAAGGGCGTCCGTCGGGCGATCCTGGCCGACTTCGGAATCCCCGAGGAGGTGCTCGGCTACATCGCCCTGACCGCCGAGTTCGACACCCGCGACACCGAGCGGGCGCTCGAGGGCTCGGACATCTCCGTGCCGCCGCTGGAGAGCTACGCCGCGAAGCTGTGGGACTACTGGGAACGCAATCTCGACCCCGACCTGTTCAAGGACCGCAGCTTCGAGGGAGCGGTCAACGGCAAGACGGTCCTGATCACCGGCGCCTCGAGCGGGATCGGGAGGGCAGCCGCGATCAAGATCGCGAAGGCCGGCGGGATCCCAATCCTCGTGGCCCGCAGCGCCGACAAGCTCGAGGAGACCAAGCGGGAGATCGAGGACATGGGCGGCACCGCCTATGCCTATTCGGCCGACATCTCCGACCCGGACTCGGTCGACGAGCTCGTCGCGGGCGTGCTCGCCGACCACGCCACCGTCGACGTGCTGGTCAACAACGCCGGCCGCTCGATCCGGCGCTCGATCGCCCTCTCCTACGACCGATTCCACGACTTCGAGCGCACGATTCAGCTCAACTACCTGGGCACGATCAAGCTGATCATGGGCCTTCTGCCGCATATGCGCGAGCGCCACTCGGGTCACGTCGTCAACGTCTCGTCGATCGGCGTGCAGACAAATCCGCCCCGGTTTGCGGCCTACGTCGCCTCGAAGGCCGCGCTCGATGCCTGGACCCGCGTCGTCGGCTCTGAGTGCATCGGCGACAACGTCCACTTCACGACGATCCACATGCCGCTCGTGCGCACGGCGATGATCGCGCCGACGAAGATCTACGACTCCTTCCCCACGATTTCGCCCGACGAGGCCGCAGATCTCGTCTGCGAGGCGATCCGCTCCAAGCCAAAGCATGAGGGAACCCGCCTCGGCACATTCGGCGAAATCGCCTACGCGCTGTTCCCCAAAGCGGTCGACCAGATCCTCTCGACCGCCTACAAGGTGTTCCCCGACTCCGCCGCGTCCAAGGGCCAGAAGGACCCCGACGAGCACGCCTCGACCGAGCAGGTCGCCCTCGCGCATCTGATGCGCGGCGTCCACTGGTAGCGCACCGCGAAGTCCTCAGATCCGGAAGACCGGGATCAGGCGCTGCTCGTGCTCGGCCTCGATCCGGGCGATCACCTCGATGTGCTCCTCGAGGCCGCTGCCGCGGAGCTTCGTGGCCAGCAGCTCATCGACCTGGAAGATCCCCGCGCTGTTCGACATCGCGATCTCGACCCGCACGGCCTTGTCCTCGCCGGCCGAGATCTTGACTTCCTCGATCGCGTAGGCCGACAGCGAGTGGATGTTCTGGTGTCCGGCCTCGAACGGCACCCTCGAGCGCCCGCGCGCCATGTCGAGGGCGTCGGCCACCCGGACGATCCCGGCCTCGACTGTGAACGGCGCGCCGTTGCGGCGGTGGCCGGCGATCGCGTGCAGCGCCTCGGACACGATGATCGTCCGTTCCGGCTCCTCGTAGGCGCCAGCGAGCAGCGAGCCGAGCTTGTCGGCGGTGAGGAACAGGCTGTAGCGCTCGTGGTCGTCGCGGTGGATCGACATCCCCACGCAGTGGAACAGGCAGCCGGCGGCGATGACTACCTCAGCGTCACGCGGCTGCAACCCGAAGTCGGAGACGAGGCTGGGCGTCACGTCGCGACGGAACAGCAGCCGCGCAAGGCGCAGGCCCGTGTTCAGCACGATCTGGATGTGGACCCAGCTGTGGTCGGACATCCCCAGCCGGCGCGTGGCGTTGACCGCCGACACATGCCACCACGCCTTGACCTGTGCGTCAGCGTTGACGGCGTCCAGCAGGTACTCGAGCGGGCGGTTCCCACGCGTCGGAGCTCGTACGCGGACGTCGGCGAGTGCCTCCCGCGGCGGGATCGGCGGCTCGGTGCTCATGCCCGCGCCGCCTCGAGCAGCACACCCTCGCGGATTCCGCCGAAGCCGATCTCAAGTGCGCCTCCGAACAGCCTCGACGCCGTCTCGAGCAGCAGCAGACCGGCGGTCAGCAGCCGCACGCGCTCGAGGTCGATCGCGAACCGGCTTGCGATCACGCTCGCGCGCTCGGTCGCCACCAGCCTCAGTGAGCTCGCCACCGATTCCGCATCGAGCCGCGGACCGGCGACCCGGCGTAACGACGTGGCGCTCCCCCCCACCGCGACCGCCTCTCCGGGTGAAGGGACGTCGAGCCCGGCCACAGCCGCGGCGACCTCGGCCCGCGCGTGGGCCACCTCCGCCGCGGTGGGCG
>DATCNP010000037.1:0-4254 GCA_036565205.1 Solirubrobacteraceae bacterium
CGCTCGAACTCACCGGTCGGCTGCCGGAGCGGGTGATCGCCTGCGTGGGCGGCGGGTCCAACTCGATCGGGGTGTTCACGCCGTTCGTGGATGACGACGGCGTTGAGCTGGTCGGAGTCGAAGCCGCCGGAGAGGGCATCGAAACCGGTCGCCACGGCGCTCCGCTGACCGCGGCCGGCATCCCCGGCGTGCTCCACGGTGCGTACTCGGCGCTGATGCAGGACGAGGACGGCCAGATCCTCGAGGCGCACTCGATCTCGGCCGGGCTCGACTATCCGGGGAGCGGTCCCGAGCACGCCTGGCTGCGGGATTCCGGGCGGGCGCGATACGTCGCTGTCACCGATGCCCAGGCGCTGGAGGCCTTCGAGCGTACGGCCAAGCTCGAGGGCATCATCCCCGCACTCGAGAGCTCCCACGCCCTTGCCTGGGCGCTGGGCGAGAGCGACAGCGAGCTCGATCTCGTGTGCCTGTCGGGCCGAGGGGACAAGGATCTGGCCGAGGCGCTCGAGCACCTCGGACGCGGGTCCTCTTGAGTCAGACCGGCAGGCTCGGGCGCTCGTGAGCTCCACCGGAGCCGAGCGGATCGCCGAAGCGTTCGCCTCGGCGCGCGCGGACGGTCGTGCGGCTGCGCTGATGCCCTACATGATGGGCGGATATCCCGACCTGCCCACTTCGCTCGCGCTCGGATTCGCCTACGCCGACGGCGGAGCCGACCTGATCGAGCTCGGGGTCCCGTTTTCCGATCCTCTGGCCGACGGCCCGGTGATCCACGCCGCGGCGACCGCGGCGCTCGGCAACGGGGCGACGGTCGCCGCGGTGCTGGAGATCGGTCGGGCCTTGGCGCTGCGGCTACCGGTCGTCCTGATGTGTTACGCGAATCCGATCTTTGCCCGCGGGCTCGAGCGCTTCCTGGACGCCCTGGTGGCGGCCTCGATCAGCGGTTTGATCGTGCCGGATCTCCCGCTCGAGGAGGCCCACGAAGCGCTCGAAGCCTGCGACGAACGTGGCCTGGCGCTGGTTCCGCTGGTGGCGCCGACGACCCCGGAAGCGCGGCTGCGCGCGATCGGCGGGCAAGCTCGCGGGTTTCTTTACGCGGTGTCGCTCACCGGCACGACCGGAGAGCGTGCGAACGTCGACGGTGGCCTGCGTGAGCTCGTGGCCCGTGCCGCAGCGCACACCGAGGTGCCAGTCGCGGTCGGCTTCGGCATCGGCACCGCCGAGCAGGCGGCCGCCGCCGCGGCGGCAGGCGCCGACGGAGTGATCATCGGGAGCCGGCTGGTCCGTGCCGCCGGCGAGGAGGATCCGGTGCCGGCGGTTTCGGATCTGATATCGGGCTTCTCGGCGGCACTGCGGACGCCGCCGCTCGGTTAGGATCCAGCGGGATGGGCCTGATTCTGACTGCCACCGCGGGCCTCGCCCTGTGGATCGTCATCTGGTCGCTGAACATCAGCGGCTTCGACGCGATCCTGATCGCGGTCGTGATGGTCCTGATCGCGGTCGGAGTTCGCAACCTGCTCCCGTTCCTGCCCGGCCGGCGGGATTAGGCGTCCGACGCCAGTGGGCCGTGGCGTGCTCGCACGGGGCCGGGCAGTTGCCGTCGTGGGATGCGCCGCGCTCGCGGCGATCCTCTCTGGCTGCACCGGGACGCCGAATGCGACGATCACCGTCAATGGCAAGTCGCTCTCGGTCTACGCCAGCCAGCCTCCAGGCGGCGGGGACCAGCAGTACAGCGACGTGCTCGCGGCCGAGCAGCTAGCGCTGACGCAGGCCGGAGGCCAGGCCGGGAAGTTCAAGGTCCGCCTGGTGAAGCTGAACGGCCGCGAGATCTCCGATGATGCGCGTACCGCAATCGAAGACCAAACCTCGATCGCCTACCTCGGCGAGCTCGTCCCCGGTACCTCCGCCGTCTCGGTGCCGATCACCAACGAGGTCGACCTGCTCGAGGTCAGCCCGGCCGACACGGCCGCATACCTGACCCAGCAGACGCCGACGGTATCGCGCGCGCCGGGCAAGTTCTACCCGGCGAGCAAGAGCTACGGCGAGAGCTTTGCTCGTGTCGTGCCGACGACGGCCAAGGAGGCCAAGGCCCTCGTCCAGGCGATGGAGACGCTCCGCGTATCGAAGCTGTATGTCGCCAGCGACGGCCAGGCCTACGGTTCCACAATTGCGGCTTCGGTTGCGCAGGATGCGGCGCCGGGCCTGACGGTCACCCGGGGCCCGGCAACCGCCGCCGGCTTCGAGCGCTCTCATGCCGATGCGATGTTCCTCGGGGCCAGCTCCAAGAGCGCCGCCGCCCGCGTGTTCGCCGCGGTGGCGACGGCAAGCCCCAGCGCGAAGCTGTTCGCGCCCTCGGCGCTTTACGCCGACGAGCTCGTGTCGAACCTGCCGGTCGGGGTGCAGCGGAACGTGTACGTGTCCTCGCCGGGTTTCCTGCCCGCCGACCTCTCGCCGGCGGGACGAAAGTTCGTCGAGGACTTCAAGACCGCGTACGGCCGAGTCCCCGAGCCCGCGGCGATCTTCGGCTACGAGGCGATGGCCGCCGTGCTCGACGTGATCCGTCAGGCCGGTCCATCCGCCAACGCCCGGAGGGCCATCGTGCAGGACTTTCGCGGGATCAGGAGCCGACCCTCGGCACTGGGCACGTACTCGCTCTCCGGCGGTGACACGAACCTCGCCCCGTTCGTGATCGCCCGGATCCAGTCGGGTGCGCTGGTGCCGTTCAAGTTCCTCCAGATCCAGGGTTGATCGGCCGCGGTCGGCGGCACGCCGGGGGGCGCGGCGCGGTGGTGACCATCGCCCTCCTGATCATCGCCCTCCTGATCGCGGTCGTCCTACCGGGCTGCGGCGGGCACAGCGCGCCGGCGGGCAATCGTGTGCACGGCCGCACGCTCACGGTCTACGTGAGCGTGCCCCTTCACGGCGCTTCGGCCGTCAGCGGCAGCGCGGTCCTCAACGGAGCCCGGCTCGCGCTGGCCGACTCCTCGGGTCGCGTCGGGCGCTACCGGATCGTGCTCAAGGGTCTCGACGACTCGACCGCCCAGCGAGGCGAATGGGATCCCGGGCAGACGACGCTCAACGCTCGTCGCGCGATCCAGGACCCGACGACGATCGGCTACATCGGCGAGCTCGACTCGGGTGCGAGCGCGGTCTCGATCCCGCTGCTGAACCGGGCGGAGATCGCCCAGGTGAGTCCGGCGAGCACGGGGGCGGGCCTGACGGTCAGCGACGCGGGCGCCTTTCCCGGCGAGCCGGCCAAGTACTACCCGGCTGGAACCCGCACTTTCGCACGGGTCGTGCCCAACGACGGCGTGCAGGCCGCAGCGCTGGTCGAGCTCGAGAAGCTCCTCGGCTGCAACAGCACCTTCGTGCTCGACGACGGCGACGTCGACGGCCAGGATCTCGTCTCGAGTTTCACCGCCGCGGCGCACTCAGGCGGGCTCCCGATCGTCGCCGCGCAGGAGTTCCAGCCCAGGGCGACCGACTACAGGTCGCCGGTGGCGAGCATCGCCCAGAGCCATGCCGGCTGCGTGACGCTGAGCGCGATTGCCGACTCCGGGCCGGCTCGCCTCATCACACAGCTGGCGGCCACTCTGCCTCATGTCCACATCTTCGCTTCGGCGGGAATGGCCGAGAGCACGTTCACCGATCCCGCGCTCGGCGGCATCCCGAAGCGCCTCGACGGGCACGTGCTGGTCACCGTGCCCACGCTCGGTGCCGGGGACTACCCGCCCTCGGGACGCTCGTTCCTGGCCCGGTACGCCGCTCAATACGGGCCGCCCGAGCCTGATGCGATCTACGGATATGAGGCCATGAGCCTGCTGCTCGCTGCGATCGCCCGGGCGACCGACGTGGGAACCGATACGCCGCGCCGCTCGACCGTCGCGGCAGCGCTGCTGCGGACCCGCGATCGCCACGGCGTGCTCGGCACCTACAGCATCGATCGCAACGGAGACACGACGACCAGGCGTTACGGCGTCTGGAAGATCGCTGGGGGCCGCCTGGTGTTCCTCGAGGCGATCTCGGCCTAGCTGACGTGCCAAGGGACGTTTACGTTCGGTTAGCCGTGCCTGTCGATCTCGCAGGCCGGAGTTGCCGAGGTCCGGGCCCGCCACTAGGCTGCCGTCACCGGGTCGGGCGAACTGGGCCCGGATTCGACAAGAGGAGGCGTATGAGTTTTCTCCCGAAGGCGACCAGCGGGGCGGTGGTCGCTTGCGCAGCCGTGGCCATCGCCGCGTGTGGGAGCAGCAGCAGTAG
>DATCNP010000038.1:0-10872 GCA_036565205.1 Solirubrobacteraceae bacterium
GCGGGCGCACCGGGGTCAAACGCCGCCTGGCGCAAGGCTTGGCGATGGCCGAAGCGCACGCGGACGTCGAGGCGGGCGACTCCACCGGCATAGCGCATCACCGCTCGCACGCGATAGACGGTGCCTTCGGCCGGGTGCTCGCTCGGCGCAGGAATCGGATAGGCGATCGAGGTTCCGGTGACGAACGTCCCAGGTCCGATCGAAGCCCGGGCGACGACCTTCTGGCCGCTGGTGATCAGCGCGCTCCCGGAAACGTTCTGGAGGATGACATTTCCCAGGTTGCGAGCAAAAAGCGAGAAGCTGAGGCCCGACGGATCGCGAACAACCTGGGCTCCGGAGAACCGGATCAGCGGGTTCCGCGGTCCGGGTAGCCGGAGCTCGAGGCCGATCGCGTACCGCTCGACGCTGGAGATCCCGACGTTCCCGTGCCCAAGCTTGCTGGTCACCGGCATCAGCACCTGAACGCCGATCCCGCTCAGATAGTCGCCGGGCGCGGCGCTCGACGGCGGGGCGACGGAGATCGGCACGGTGGCGCTCCTGCGCGGGCCCAGCACGACGCGGCGGACCGGGAGCTCGGTCCAGGCTGCCGGCGCACGGATGGCGATCCCCCGGAGCTGATAGGCGGATCCGAGCGTGCTGGCTGTGACCGCGCCCAGCGGGTCGAGCAGCACGGTGATCGTCCGCGCTTTGAGGTTGCGCAGCTCAAGCGTGCCGACGCGAGCCGAGCGTCCGGGATGTGCTCCGAGCCGGAAATAGCTCAGGGGCTGCCCGGACCGCTGGTGAAGCGCGACTGCCACCGGTGGCGCCGGCGCCAGCGGGGCCCCCGCCGCGAGCGCCGCTGAAGCAAGGGCCAGGGCCAGAGCGACGGTCGCCGTCAGCGTTACGGATCGGCGGACTTTCACGCGGGTGCGGTTGTGAGTCGGCGGAGAAGGAGTTGAGGGTCGACGATCACGGGCCGCTGTTCAGGCTCCAGACGAGGTCGAGGTGGAACACCTCGCCCGTCTGCAGCGTCTTGACCGTCGTGGGAACGGTCAGCCCGAGGCTGGTCGCGCTGTATCCATTCGCCTGGTAGGTGCCCATTCCTGCACCCGACGCGGCCGAGATGACCTTCGACGGGGTCGCCGAGTCGACGTTGCAGCCCGCCGCGCACTGCTGCGTTGGCGCCGTCCCGGTCGTGCCGTTCTGGGCCGTGAACCCGGCGCCGGTGCTGTTCAGCGTCAGCGAGTTGGCTGCCAACGTCGCTCCGCCGGTGATGTACCCGGGGCCGGTGTCGGTCCCGCAGGTGGCGGTTGGGCAGAACTGCTTGAAGATCGGGCTCTTGTTGGCCGAGGTGTCGCCCTGGACGGTGACGTTCCAGCCCAGCCCGCTGCCCGTGGCGTCGACGGTCGAGAAGCTGGTCATCGTGGCGTTCGTGGTCTGAGACTGACCGTTCAGCGTCACGCCGGCGAAGTTCGGCACGTCCGGCGCGGTGCCGAAGCTGAGCGCCCCGGCGGTCACCGCGAACTGCGTCGTGTCGTTAGATGTCGCCGCTCCGGCCAGCGAGGCCGACCCGAGTCAGCCCAGCACGGCGATTGCCAATGCCGTCACAGCCCAACGCATACGAAGGCAGTTCATGAGTTCCGATCCCGAGGAAACGATTCGCGTTTCCTGATCGGCAACTGTCGTAGGAGCGCCTGAGCGCGCTGGAGCTTCAGTGGAGGTTCCGGCTCAAAAGGCCCACATCTGCCAGCAGCCCGGCAAGCAGGCCGTCGATGTCGTGGCGCTCAGCCTCGACGTCCGGCTCGCGCCCGTGTTCCCGCAGAGTGGCGCTGGTCACCGGCCCGATGCTGACCAGCCGGGCGCCGGCCGGCAGCCGCTCGCCCGCCAGCTCGTAGAAGAAGCGAACCGTCGAGGAGGAGGTGAAGGTGACGTAGTCGGCCTGCTCGAGCGCCGCCAGCTCGGTTTCGCTCAGCGGCTCGGGGACCGTCTCATACAGCGCCACCACATCGACCTGGGCGCCACGCTCGCGCAGCGCGTCCGGCAGCACGTCGCGGGCCTCGGCGGCCCGCGCCACCAGCGCGCGGGTGACCGGCACGCCGGCCAGCGCCTCCACCAGGCCCTCGGCGACGAACCGCTCGGGGACGACATCGGCGATCAGGCCGTGGTCGCGGAGCGCCGCCGCGGTCCCGGGCCCGATCGCCGCGATCCGCGTGGCTCCGAACGCACGCGCGTCGCGATTTTCCGCCGCCAGGCGCTCGAACAGCAGCCGCACCCCGTTGGGGCTGGTCAGGCAGACGAGGTCGTAGTCCTCGATCGGCGGCGCCGGACCCGGGATCGGCGAGATCCGGATCGCCGGCGCCTCGACCACCCCGGCACCGAGCTCGCGCAGGCGCGCCGCCAGCCCGCTCGCCTGCGCCCTCGCGCGGGTGACAGCGACCTTTACTCCGGCGAGCGGCCGAGCTCCGAGCCAGTCGAGACGATCGCTCAGCGCGGCGACCGAGCCGAACAGCGCGATCGCCGGCGCCCGGACGTCCGCCGCCGCCGCCACCTGGGCGATCGTGCTCAGCTCTCCGGTGACCACGCGCTGGTCGGGCAGGGTGCCGCGCTCGATCACCGCCGCGGGCTCCCGCGCGGGGCGCCCCGCGGCGATCAACCGCTCGCAGATCCCGGCCAGCTGGCGAACGCCCATATAGACGACGAGCGTGCCGGGAAACGAAGCCAGGGCGCTCCAGTCGAGCGCCGATTCAGGCTTGTCCGGATCCTCGTGTCCGGTCAGGAACGCCACCGCGCTCGCCACGTCGCGATGCGTGACCGGGATCCCGGCGTAGGCCGGCGCCGCGACCCCGGCGGTCACGCCGGGCACGACCTCGAACGGAATCCCGGCCTCGCGCAGGCCCTCGGCCTCCTCGCCGCCGCGCCCGAACACGAACGGATCCCCTCCCTTCAGGCGGACCACCCGGCGGCCCGCTCGGCCACGCTCCAGCAGCAGGCGCTCGATCTCGGCCTGGGGGACCGAAGGCCCGCCTCCCTCCTTCCCCACGTACACGAGCTCGGCATCGGCCCGGGCGCCGGCCAGAGCAGTGTCCGGAATCAGCCGGTCGTAGACGATCACGTCGGCGGTCGCGATCAGCTCGAGTGCTCGCGCGGTGAGCAGGCCCGGGTCACCCGGGCCCGCGCCGACAAGGTAGACGGTCACGCAACCGACTCCCGCTCGGCCTCGCGCAGCAGCTCGGCAGCGCCGGCGGCGAGCATCCGCTCGGCACACCGTGCGCCGAGCGTATCGGCGTCGCCCTGCACGGTGTCCGACAGCCAGGCCGAGCCGTCAGGAAGGCCGACCCAGCCAACCAGTTCGAGGCGGCCGCCCCCGAGCGCGCGGGCGTTGGCCCCCACCGGTGTGTTGCAGGAGGCGCCGAGGGCATGAACCAGCACCCGCTCGGCCGACACGCAGGCGAACGCGTCGGCGTCGGTGATCCTCTCGAGCGCTTGGGCGTCGAGGGCCCCGGGGCGGGCCTGGAGCGCGAGCGCGCCCTGGCCGGCGGCCGGCACGAGTTCGGCGAGGACCCCGCCGGCCTCGCCATCCCGCCCGAGGCGCTGAAGCCCCGCAAGCGCGATCACGATCGCGTCGACCTGGCCCTCGGCGAGCTTTCGGAGCCGCGTGTCCACATTGCCGCGCAGCGTCAGTACCTCGACGTCGGCCCGCACCGAGTGGATCTGCGCCGCCCGGCGCAGGCTGCTGGTCCCGATCCTCGCGCCGGGAGCGAGCGCGGCGAGCGACGGCGCTCCACAGATCGCGTCGCGGGGATCCGCACGCTGCGCAACCGCCACCAGCTCGAGGCCGTCGGGCATCTCGGTGGCCAGATCCTTTGCCGAGTGAACGGCAAGGTCTATCCGCCCGTCGAGCAGCGCCCGCTCGAGCTCCGTCGTCCAGCGCGACTTGTCGCTGACCTCGCCACGGTCGCCCGACGTCGTCACAGTCACGATCTCGGCCTCGGGGTCGAGCCGCTCGGCGACGATTCGCGCCTGCACGAGAGCCAGCGCGCTGCCCCGGGTCCCGATCCGCATCAGCTGCTGCGGATGCCGCGGGCGCCGGCCCGCGACGGCAGCTCGCGGACCTCGGCGAGCTCGCCCGGCTGCTCGGGGGACTGGGCGACCCCCTCCTCCGCCGCCCCGAGGCCGAACAGGTCGCGGACGAGCGCCATCCGCGCGTGGACTCGGTCGTCGCGCATCTCCTTCATCCGCAGCGTCGGGTCGTGGAGCAGCCGGCTGACGATCGCCCGCGCGAGAGCGTCGATGCGCTCGAGATCGCGCGGGGAGACCGACTCCCATTTGCCTTCGTTCTCGTTCAGGACCTGCTCGGCGATCTCGTTTGCGTGCGCTCGCAGCGCAGCGAGTGTCGGCAGCACCTCGAGCGATCCGAGCCAGGCGGCGAACTTCTGGATCTCCTCCTCGACGATCCCCTCGGCCTTGCGAGCCTCGCCCTGTCGCACCTTGCGGTTGCGCCCGACGACGGCGTGGAGGTCGTCGATGTCATACAGCGACACCCCGTCGATCTCCCCGCACGAAGCGTCGATGTCGCGCGGTACGGCGAGGTCGATCAGCAGCATCGCTCGTCCTCCGCGCTCCTCCATCACCGAGGCCAGCTCTCGCACCTCGAGCAGCAGGTGCGGCGACGCCGTCGCCGCGACGACGATGTCGGCCTGCAGCAGCGCGTCGGGAAGCTCGTCGAAGCTGAGGCTGGTGCCACCATAGCGGCGAGCCAGGCTGATCGCCCGGTCGCGCCGGCGGCTGGCCACGAACACGGTCCGAGCACCGCTGTCGGCCAGCGCCCGTGCCGTCAGCTCGCTGGTCTCGCCGGTGCCGACGATCACGACCTCGCGGCCGGAGATCGGGCCAAGCTGCTCGCGCGCGAGCGCCACCGCGACCGCCGGCAGGGACAGCTGGCGCTCGCCGATCGCCGTCTCGCTGCGGACGCGCTTGCCGGTCTCGAGCGCGGCTCTGAACAACCGGCTGGTGAGCGGCCCGGCGGTCTCGCGCTCGAGCGCGGCCTCGTAGGCGCGCTTGACCTGGCCCTGGATCTCGGCCTCGCCGACGATCATCGATTCGAGCCCGGAGGCGACGCGGTAGAGGTGGCGGGCGGCGTCGCAGTTGCGGTGCGAGTAGATCGCGCTCGCCAGCTCGGTCGGACGGATCCCGGCCTGCCGCGCGAGCATCGAGAGCACGGTGCTCTCGGCCTCGACCGGGTCGCCGACCACGAGGTAGAGCTCGGTGCGGTTGCAGGTGGAGATCGCCACCGCCTCGTGCACTTCGGCCGCGCCCCGCAGGTCGCGCAGGAACTCGGGAGCCCGCCCTTCGGTCAGCGCGAGCCGCTCGCGTACCTCAACGGGGGCGGTCTTGTGCGATACACCGATCGCCAGCAGCTCGCTCATACGCGCTCCATGTCTGTTCGCTCGGCGGCCTTGGCGGCCTCGACGTCACGCTGGAGCTCGGCCAGGTCCCGCTCGGTCCGTTGCGCGCGGGTGGCCATGATCACGACGTAGACGAGGATCAGCGCGACGAACACGATATACGCGCCGGCGACGTACTTGCCCGCGGTGTGAAGCGGGAGCGCCGGGGCGGCTGCGAACAGCGCGCTCACGACGGCGCTGCGCTCCGGCCGGCCGGCCGCATGTTGCTCTCGCCCAGCAGCGTCCGTCGCAGCCGGCGAATCTGGGCCCGGGAGTTCTTGGCCGCCATCTCGTACTTCCACAACGTCAGGTACAGGAGCGCGATTCCGGCCAGGGAGATCAGGAACGTCAGCCGCATCGAGCCCGGGAGGTTGCCTCCGCCCAGCGTCAACACGCGGGGGTGCACGAACTGCTGGGCCAGGCGCACGGCGAGGAAGTTGAGCGGCACGAACGCCCCGGCGAGAACCGCGAACACGCTCGCGTACCGCGCCTGGCGTTCGGGATCCTCGATCGCGAACCGCAGTGGCTGGTAGGTCGCGAACAGCAGCAGCACGATCAAAAACGAGACCAGCGTCGGCTCGTTCCAGACCCACCAGTGCCCCCACGACGCCTTGGCCCAGATCGAACCGGTGATCAGGCCGCCGACGCCGAAGATCAAGGCCATGTGGATCGCCACGTAGGAGCGCATGTCCCAGCTCCGGTCGCCCGTCCGCAGATGGCACGCGGCGAGGATCGCGCCGTAGACGAATCCACACAGCGAGACGATCGCCAGCGGGACGTGGATGTAGAAGATCTTCTGGACGAAGCCCTGATCGGCGTCGAGGGGCGCGTAGAAGAAGACCATCACGAGAGCGACGCTGATCGTCGTGAGGGTTGCGAGGGCGAGGAGGCGAAGCCCCGTGCCGTGGGTGGTCAAACGCTGAGGCACTAATCCTCCAGCAGGAAATCGAACACCGCGTAGGAGAGCAGTGCGAACACCACATCATAAAGAGCCAGGACCGCCAGCCACTTGCCCGGAGGCGACCCGGACCCGCCGGGCGCGAGGATCGGTCCCGCTGCCCGCGCGGTGGCGATCAGCGCCGGGAGCAGCAGCGGCAGCCCGATGATCGGACCGATCAGATCCCGCGCCCGCGTCTGGACGGCGATCGCCGAGACGAGCGTGCCGATCACAGCCAGGCCGATGTCGGCCAGTAACAGCACGAGGATCAGCCCCGGGAGCGGACCCCCGAGCGAACGCCCGAGCAGCAGCAGCGCGAAGGCCGGGACCGAGATCAGCTCGAGCACGACCAGGAAGGTGAACAGAGCCGCGGCCTTGGCGAGCAGCATCGCGGTCCGGTCGACGGGGGCGAGCAGGAAGGCGTCGAAGCCGCCCTGATCACGCTCGGCGACGAACAGGCGGTTGATCCCGAGGATCGCCGCGAACAGCAGCGTCGCCGTCAGCACCCCGGCGGCAAGCTGGCCGTCGAGCGTCGCCCGGTTCAGGCCGAAGTGAAAGATCACGAACGTGGTCAGCGAGAACAGCACCATCGCCGGAACCGTCTCGAGCGTTCGGAGCTCGAGCCGCAGGTCCTTGCGCAGGATCACCAGCGCGGTCCTCACGCGTAGAGCTCCCCCAGCTGGCGCCCGCTGAGCTCGCCCGGCGCGCCGACGAAGGCCGGGCAGCCGTCCTTGAGCGCAAGCACCAGATCCGCCTCGGCAAGCGCGGCCTGGGGATCGTGGCTGGTCAGCACCCGAGTTCGGCCGGCTCCTCGGCCGATCAGCGGCTCGACCAGATCGCTGGCGGCCGGGTCGAGGTTCGCGCGTGGTTCATCGAGGAGCAGCAGCGGCGGATCGTGCAGCACCGCGCGGCAGACCGCGATCCGCTGGACCATCCCTCGGGAGAGCAGCCGCACGGGGTCCTCGGCGCGGCGCTCCATGGCCACCGCTTCGAGCACCTGTTCGACGCGCTCGGCGCCGACGCGGTGCAGGCGCGCGTGGTAGGTCAGGTTCTCACGCGCGCTGAGTTCCCGGTAGAGCAGCGGCTCATGGGCCAGCAGTCCGAGCCTGCCTCGAACCGCATAGCCGTGTCGCGGCAGCTGATGCCCGAACAGCCTGGCCTCGCCGGCGTGCGGCCGAAGCAGCGTGGCAAGGATCCGCAGCAAGGTCGACTTCCCGGCGCCGTTTCTTCCCAGGACGGCCAGCGTCGCCCCCTCGGGAACGCTGATCGTGACCCCCTCGAGCGCAGTCCGCTCGCCGAAGTAGCGGGCCAGGTCGCGCAGCTCGATTGCCGGTCGGTTACCGGCCGGGGGCTCAGTGGCCGGGCGTTCTTCCACCCTCACGCTGCAGCGTTCCGACGACATGCTCGAGCGTCGGCGCGATCACCGGGAAGAGCTGGCCGATCGCCTTCGGGTTTCCCGGGAAGTTGATGATCAGGGTGCGGCCGGCGATCCCCGAGACGCCTCTGGTGAGGATGCCCAACGGCGTGTGGCGCAGCGACTCGGCGCGCATCGCCTCGGCGAACCCGGGCGCGTGGCGGTCGATTACGGCAAGCGTGGCCTCCGGGGTGACGTCGTCGTCGGTCAGGCCGGTGCCGCCGGTGGTGAAGATCAGCGGCGTCGAGTCCTCGGCATGCTCGCGCAGCCACCACTCGATCGCCTCGCGGTCATCGGGTAACACGTCGTGCGCGACGATCTCCGCGCCGGCGGCGGACGCCGCCTGGACCAGTGCCTCACCGGAGCGATCCTCGGTCCTGCCCGCGGCGACCGATGTCGAGATCGTCAGGATCGCGGTTCTCAGCGCCGCCACTCCCCCGAGCGGCCACCGGACTTCTCGAGCAGCACGACGGACGCGATCTCAGCCCTGCGCTCGACGCCCTTGACCATGTCGTAGATCGTCAGCGCCGCCACCGAAGCCGCCGTGAGCGCCTCCATCTCGACCCCGGTCTGGCCGCTGGTCCGAGCCTCGGCGCTGATCACTATCTCCCCTCGCTCGGCGTCGATCACGGCATCGACGCCGACGAACGTGAGTGCCAGCGGGTGACACAGCGGGATCAGCTCGGAGGTCCGCTTTGCGGCCTGGATCCCGGCGATCCGTGCCGTCCCGATCACGTCGCCCTTGGGGGCATCGCCGGCGAGGACGATCCGCGCGGTCTCAGGGGAGACCCTGACAGTCGCCCGGGCGAGCGCCCGTCGCTCACTCGCCGGCTTGTCGCCGACGTCGACCATACGGGCCTGCCCGGAGGCGTCGAGATGGGTGAGCTCGCTCACGGCCGTGCTCTGTCCGCGTCAGCCGACGGCTGAGGCATACGTCCGCCGCGCCGAATCGATCAGCTCGCGCACGGCGTCGACTTCTCCGGCCCGCAGCAGCGCGATCGGATCGGGCTCGCCGTTGACGATGCCTTCGAAGAACTGCTTGCGGTCCTGGTAGGTGGGCAGCGTCGCTTTCGCCCACCCGCGGGCGTCGTTCAGCAGCACAGCGAGCGTTGCGTAGGGCTCGCCGAACTGCTCGCCGATCTCGCGCTTCATCCGCTTGGCCAGGGCGGGCGAGGCACCGGCGGTCGAGATCGCCACGGCGAGCGGGCCGGTGCGGACGATCGCCGGCAGGATGAAGTTGCACAGTGGCGGCACGTCGACGACGTTGACCAGCATCGCGCGGTTCTCCGCGTCCTCGAACACGCGGACGTTGGTATCCGTGTCGTTGGTCGCGGCGATCACGATCAGGGCCCCGTCGAGATCGCCGGACTCGTACCCGCGCCGCTGCCAGGTGATCGACCCCTCGAGCGAGAGCTCGACCAGCGCCGGATGGGCCTCGGGAGCGACGAGCGTCACGTCGGCGTCGCAGGCCAGGAGGCCCTCGACCTTCTCGAGTCCGATGTCCCCGCCGCCGACGACGATGCAGCGCCGGCCCTTGAGCCGCAGGCAGGCGATGTAGAACGGCGTCTCGAGCATCCCCCTGACGCACGACTGATCGCAGATGCCCAGACGCAGCTGGCACACGCACTCCTTACCGGCATAGGCCTGGGCGGGCATGCGGTTAAGCGTAGTGCGTGTGGCGCAATGCTAGAGGCGCACAACTACCGGCGCACGGCGTCGCGCGCCAGGCGCCCGCCCAGCTTCAGCAGCGGAGCGGCTCCGTCGCGCAGCGCGGCGGCCCGGATCGACGGCCGGCCGTAGAGCACCGAGGCGGTCTGCTTGAGCGCCCGGCCGAGCGTCTCGTCATAGGGATGCCACCAGGCGTTACGCACGGTCGAGGGCTCCCACACGCGGAGCTTGATGTTGACGCACTCATACAACCCGAACTTCGAGTGCGTCCGGCCGAGCCCCGACTCCTTGACCCCGCCCCAGGAGCACTGGCAGGCGCCGTGGCTGAACATGTGGTCGTTGATCCACACCATGCCCGACTGAAGCTCGCGGGCGATGCGCTCGCCCTTGCTGCGATCGGAGGTCCAAACCGAGGCCCCGAGCCCGAACACGCTGTCATTGGCCAGCGCGACCGCCTCGTCCTCGGAGTCGACGACGATGATCGGGAGCACCGGGCCGAAGATCTCCTCACGCATGATCCGCATCTCGTGCGTGACGCCGGTCAGGACGGCCGGCGCATAGAAGTCGCCATCGAGGCCGGCCGGGGCGTCGATCGGACCACCGCAATGAAGCGTCGCGCCCGCGGCGACGGCGTCGTCGACCAGCTCGCGCACCAGCTCGAACTGCTCGTGCGAGATCATCGGGCCGATCTCCGTGTCCCATTCGGCCGGCGAGCCGACGCGCAGCGAACGAGCGCCGGCGATGACGCCGCTGATGAACCGCTCGGAGACCTCGCGGGTGACGTAGACGCGCTCGATCCCCGAGCAGGTCTGGCCCGCGTTGGCAAATCCGCCCCACAGCGCCCCGGCGATGGCATGGTCGAGGTTGGCGTCGGGGAGCACGATCATCGGGTCCTTGCCACCCAGCTCGAGCACCGAGCCCTTGAGCAGCCGGGCGCACTCTTCACCGACGCCGCGGCCGGTCTCCACCGAACCGGTGAAGAACACCTTGGCCACGTTCGAGGACACCACGGCCGGGCCCGTACCCGGGCCGTGGACGACGCGGATCAGGCCCTCGGGCACGCCGGCCCGATCGAACACCCGGGCGATCCGCTCACCGATCAGCGGCGTCAGCGAGGCGGGCTTCAGCACCACGCCGTTGCCCGCCATCAGCGCGAGCGCGAGCTCGCCCAGCGGGATGCTCCAGGGGTAGTTCCAGGGCGAGATGATCCCGATCACGCCGAGCGGTTCGTAGGTGTTGGCCGAGCTCTTCGTCTTGAGGAACAGCTGCGGCATCGGGACCTTCTCGTCAGCGAGGATCGACTGGCCCTCGCGGGCGATCCAGCGCAGGGCATCGATCGTCGGCAGGATCTCCATCGAGAACGCCTCGTTGCGCGGCTTGCCCTGCTCGCTCACGATCAGGTCGCGGATCTCGTCGGACTCGTCGATCAG
>DATCNP010000039.1:0-14537 GCA_036565205.1 Solirubrobacteraceae bacterium
CGCCCGGGTCAGCTCGAATTCGAGCACGTAGACGTCGAGGTCCCTAGCCGCGCCGGTGGCGCGCTGGAGCCAGCGGAACTCACTGCGAAAGCCGGCCAGATCCTCAGCCGGGAACACCGAGCGGAGCTGGCGCTGGACCGAGCGGGAGCGGCGCACAGCGACCCGCAGATCGTGCAGGAACTCGGAATCGACGTCGTCAGCGGCGCCGTCGAAATTCGCCCGGATCACATCGAGCAGCCGTGTGAGCACAAGCGTCGCCGCGGCGTCGGAGCGCTGGTCGTAGGCGACGGGGACGTCGACCTTCGACGATGTCCCGCTCGGTGAGCCGCCGGCGGCGATCACCGACTCCTCGACGAGCGACCGCCCGGCGGCGGCGAATCCGAGCTCGCGTACCAGCACGTTGCGCACCCTCTCGAGCGCCTTGTCGTAGCCACGGACGCCCGTGACTCGCACGCGCGGGCCGAGCGTTCCGTCACCGCCGGCGCCGGCAGCGAGCTGTGGCCGCTCGAGCGAGAGGCGAACGACCGTCTTCTGCGAGTCGTCGAGCACGTCGACGCCGTGGACGTGAGCGTTGATCCTGCCGATCGGCATCAGCGCCCGGACCTTGATCACGCCGAGCAGCGCCTCACGCAACGGACCGGGCTCGAGCTCGTGGGCGAGCACCGGTCGCGAGGGAGGCGAGATTCCGGCGGCGGCGCGCTCGGCGCCCGTGGCGAGCTCGACGATGCTCATCACGCCGCCCTCGTGAACGGCCGACAACCCTGCCGCGTGCAGGAGCCCGTCGAACGTGTCGTAAAAGCGCCGTTGCACATCGGACACCCCGCGATCTCGAATGCTGAGGTGCTCCGCGAGGGCGGCGCCGGTCGCCTCGAGCGCGATCGCCGCGGGTGGCAGGAAGTCGCTCACACCGACAGCTCGTGCAGGCGCCGCAGCGCTTCGTCGATCTGATCCTCGTCGACGATCAGCGGCGGCTCGAAGCGGATCGTCGTGGGTCCGGTGGCGTTGATCACCAGTCGCTGCTCGAGCAGTGCCCGACGGGCGATCTCGGGCGCGGCGACCCGATCGCGCAGGTCGATGGCGCGCATCAGTCCCCGGCCGCGCACGGCGAGCGCATACGGGAGCTCTCCCAGCCCGGCCGCGAGCCGCTCGCCGAGCTCGACGACGCGCGCGAGCAGCGTCGGCTCCGAGCAGATCTCGAGCGCGACCAGTGCCGCCGCGGCCACAAGCGGTCCGCCGGCGAACGTCGAGCCGTGATCCCCGGCCTGAAACACGTCGGCGAGGGCCGGCCCTGTCACGAGCGCACCGATCGGCAGGCCACCCCCGAGCGCCTTGGCGCTCGTCAGGGCATCGGGGATGACGCCCGTCTGCTCGTAGGCCCACAGCGTTCCCGTCCGTCCCATCCCGGTCTGGATCTCGTCGAACACGAGCGCCGCTCCGGTCCTGTCGCAGGCCTCCCGGGCGGCGTGCAGCAGCTCGTCGGGGAGCACGTGGATCCCGCTCTCGCCCTGGATCGGCTCGAGCAGTACCGCCGCGGTGTCGGTATCGACCGCGGCGGTGAGTGCTGCGGGATCCTTGGCCACGACCACGAAGCCCGGTACAAGCGGCGCGAACGGTGCCTGCTTGGATTCCTGGGGCGTGGCCGAGAGCGCCCCGTACGTGCGGCCGTGGAAGGCGTCACGGAGCACGACGACGTTCCCGCGCGGTCGCGCCCGGCGAACCAGCTTGATCGCCGCCTCGTTGGCCTCGGCGCCGGAGTTGCACAGGAACACCTTGCCCCCGAGCGAGCTCTCGGCCAGCCGCGCCGAGAGCCTGATCGCCGGCTCGGTGTAGTACAGGTTGGTGGCGTGCGTGAGTGTCCCGACCTGCCGGCGGACGGCCTCGACGAGGCGGGGATGGCAGTGCCCGATGTTGAGCACCGAGATCCCGGCCAGGAAGTCGAGGTACTCGTTGCCCTCGGAGTCCCACAGACTGCACCCCGACCCGCGTACGAACTCCACCGGGTTGCGCACGTAAGTCCCGATTGCGTGCTCACGTTCGAGCTCCTGCAGCTCAGCCAGTGACACGGCTCACTCCCCCGGTCCGATCTTCGTCCCCTGGCCGGCGTCGGTGAACAGCTCGAGCAGCAGCGAATGGGGTACCCGGCCGTCGACGATGTGGGCGAACGAGACACCGCCGTGGATCGCCTCGATACAGGCCGCCAGCTTCGGCCGCATACCACCGCTGACCGTCGGCAGTGCCTCCTGAACGACCGCCGCGCTCGCCTGCGAGACGATGGTCTGCGGGTCGGCCGGGTCCCGCATCCATCCGGCGACGTCGGTCAGGAACATGATCTTGTAAGCGCCCAGCGCCCGGGCGACGGCACCTGCGGCCTCGTCGGCGTTGATGTTGTAGGAGTTGCCCTCGCGGTCCGCGCCGACGCTGGCCACGACGGGGATGTAGTCGCTGGCGACGTGCCGCAGGACATCGACGTCGACGCGCTCGATCCGGCCGACGAAGCCGATGTCCTGCCCGCTCGGGGCGGCCTGGCGAGCGGCGCGGAACAGCAGACCGTCATCGCCGCAGAGCCCGACCGCCGGCTGGCCGTGGCGGTTGATCAGCAGCACGATGTCCTTGTTGACCTTGCCGACGAGCACCATCTTGGCAACCTCGACTGTCGCCGCGTCGGACACGCGCAGCCCGTCGACGAATTCGACCGGCAGGCTGAGCCGCTCCATGTAGCTCGTGATCTCCGGCCCGCCGCCGTGGATGATCACCGGGTTCATGCCGACGTACTTGAGCAGCACCACGTCACGCGCGAACTCCTCCTTCAGCACCGGGTCGGTCATCGCCGCGCCGCCGTACTTGATCACGACCGTCTTGCCGTAGAACTCGCGGATGTACGGGAGCGCCTCGAGCAGGGTGGCTACGTCACGCATCGTCGTCCTAGGTCGTGTAGTCGGCGTTGATCGTCACGTACTCGTGCCCGAGGTCGGAGAAGTACAGCTCGACCTCCGCACCCGCCCCGGGCAGCCCGACCTCGTACTCGACCTCCTCGCGCCCTACTGCCTGCTGGAGAGCGTTTGCGTCGTGGGGAACGTATGCCCCGCGCGCGCAGACCGGTACGCCCTCGATCGCGACATCGACCTCGAGCGGGGCAGTCCCCGGCATCGCGGCCCCCGCCGCCTGCACGATCCGGCCCCAATTCGGGTCTCCGCCATAGAGCGCGGTCTTTACCAGCGGCGAGCCGCCGACCGATCGGGCGACGCGCGCGACCGCCGTCTCGTCTCCCCCGCGTACGACCACCCGTCCCACGCGCCGGGCGCCCTCGCCGTCCCGAACGACGAGCAGCGCGAGCTGGCGCAGGAGCGCATCGAGCGCCTCGCCGAATCGGAGCTCGTCCTTGCTCTCCGGTTCGATCACGACTCCCGACTCACCGCTGCACTGCAGGATCACGGTATCGCTGGTCGACAGCTGCCCGTCGACGCTGACGCGCTCGAAGGAGCGCTTGACACACACCCCGAGCAGCAGGTCACACGTCTCAGCCGACATGCTCGCGTCGCTCTGGACGAACACCAGCAGCGTGGCGAAGCCAGGAGAGATCATGCCGGCTCCCTTGGCCTGGGCGGTGAGCTGAACCGTTCCGCTCGGCAGCTTGACCTCGAGCCGCGCGCGCTTCTCGAACGCGTCGGTGGTCCGGATCGCCTCGGCGAAAGCGGCGTCCCCGTCGGCCGCGAGCTCTCGTGCCGCGGACGCGATCCCGCGCATCACGCTGTCCATCGGCAGCGGGACGCCGATCACGCCCGTCGAGGCGACTGCCACGCGGCTCTCGGGAGCGCGGCCGGCGATCGCCCCAGCTCCCTGCATCTTGGCCGCGTTCTCCAGCCCGGGCCGGCCGGTGGCGGCGTTGGCGTTGCCGGAGTTGACCACGACCACCCGCAGCGCCCCGAGCTCGCAGCGCTCGGAGCTCAGCAGCACCGGCGCCGCGAGCGTTCCCGACCGGCTGAAGCGTGCCGCGCTCGTGGTCTGCGGCGCGTCGCTGACCAGCAGCCCGACGTCCGGTGCCCCGCTCGGCTTGATCCCTGCGGCCACGCCGGCTGCGCGGAAGCCGCCCGGCAGCCCTGCGCCGTCGAGCTCGGTGATGTGATCCAGTCGCTGAACCCAGCGACTGGTGAAGAACGCGCTCAAATGCCCTCCCCCTCGGGCAGGCCGAACATCAGGTTGAGGTTCTGCACAGCCTGGGATGCGGCCCCTTTCCACAGGTTGTCGATCGCGCCGAACACGATGACTCGGCCGGTGCGATCGTCGCGGTGAACGGAGATCCGGCAGATGTTGGTCTCGCGGACATCGCGCACGCCGGGGGGCGACGCGGCAAGCTCGACGAACGGCTCGGTCGCGTAGGCCTCGTGGTAGAGGGCCTCGAGGTCGGGCTGCTCGACATCGCGTAGCGTGACGTAACAGGACACGAGCTCGCCCTGGTCGAGCGGGAGCAGATGCGGGGTGAACGTCACCCGCACGTCGGCCCCGAGCACCGCCAGCTCCTGCTCGATCTCCGGCGTGTGGCGGTGCCGCGGGACGCCGTAGGCGACGAAGTTCTCGTCCACGGTGACGAAGTGGGTCTTGTCCGTCGGCGCCCGTCCGGCCCCCGAGACGCCGGACTTCGCGTCGATAACGACGTCCTCGATCAGACCCGCTCGCGCGAGCGGCGCGAGGGCGAGCAGGGTCGCGGTCGGGTAGCAGCCGGGATTCGCGACCAGCTTGGCTCCTCGGATCCGCTCCCGGTAGCGCTCGGGCAGCCCGTAGACGGCATCGGCCAATAGAGCCGGCTCGGGGTGAGGCCGGTACCACTCCTCGTAGACCGCCAGATCACGCAGGCGAAAGTCGGCGCTCAGGTCGACCACCCTGACGCCGCGCCGGCACAGCTCCGAGACCAGCTCGGCGGCGGCGCCGTGTGGGTAGGCGACGACGGCGGCGTCGACCGCCGCGTGGCGGTCGAGGTCTAGCTCCTCGAGCTCGAGCGGGACCCGGTGGTGCGGGTAGAGCACGTCCAGCCGCCGCCCGACGTCCGAGCGCGCCGTGACGGTGTCGAGCCGGAAGCTCGGGTGGCCGTGGAGCAACCGCGCGGTCAACGCCCCGGTGTAGCCGGCGGCCCCGAACACGGCGACGCTATGAGTCACGGACCCTCCCGGCGAGTTGCTCGGCCAGCGCGGCGGAGATCTTCCTGCGCGTCGCAGCGACCTCCTCGTCGGTCAACGTGCGGTCGGCCGCGCGGAAGGTGAGCCGAAGGGCGAGCGAGACGTTGCCGGCGCCGATCCTCTGCTCGTCTCGGTAGACGTCGAAGACCTCGACTCCGACCAGCAGCGGAGCGCCGGCGTTGCCGGCAACGGCCAGTACCGCGGCCGCGGCGACACCGTCCGGGACGATCACCGCCAGATCCTCGTGCACCGCCGGGAAGCTCGTCACGTCTTGATACGACGTCACCGGCGTCGCGTGCTTCGCCACCAAATCGAGATCCAGCTCGAACGCCGCGATCGCCTGGGACTGGTCCCATGCGGCCGCCACCTGGGGATGGATCTCCCCCAGCCACCCTGCCCGCTCGCCGCCGACGGCGACGACCGCCGCCCGGCCCGGATGCAGGAACGGCTCCTGGTCGGTCGCGGCGTCCACGCTCCACGGGGCCCGCAGCGAGTCCAGCAGCCCTGCCAGCACGCCCTTTGCGGCGAACACATCGGCCGCGCGCGGCTCAGGCTCGCGCCACCCTGCCGGTCTCACCGGACCGCTCAGCACCGCGGCGATCCGGTATGGCTCGTCCGGCATCGTGCCGGCGCCCGGCAGGTATACCGCGCCCGCCTCGAACAGCTTCACCATGTCGGCTCCGCGAGCGCGGTTTCGCTGCAGGACATCCATCAGCGACCCGAGCAGCGTGGTCCTGAGGTGTGACTGCTCGGCCGACATCGGATTCTGGATCTCGATCGCCGGACCCTCGGCCAGGCGCAAGCGCCGCCGCTGCTCGTCGGAGGCGAAGCTCCAGCCGGCCACCTCGTACAGGCCCTCAGCGGTGAGTGCGTCCGAGGCGGCGCGACGCAGCCGCTGGTACGGGGTCAGGCGACCGTATGCGCCGGGCCCGGCGCCGCTGAGCGATGCTTCGACTGCATGCTGGGTGGCGGGTAGGGTCGCCGGCAGCGTGTCGAGCGCGCCGAGCCGCGCGACTTCCTCGATCAGGTCCGCTTCCCGGGTGACGTCGGCGCGCCGGAAGCGGGGAACCGTGACCTCGAGGCCGTCGGGTGCCCGAGCGACCTTGAACTCCAGCGCCTGCAAGATCTCGGCTTGGCGCTCCAGCGGAAGCTCCACGCCCAGCAGGCCGGTCAGGCGCGCCTCGCGCAGACGGATCGTCTTCGGCTCCGGCCCCGGGCCGCCGATGTCGATCGTTCCCGGAAGGACGCGCGCTCCGCACAGCTCGAGCATCAGGCTCGTGGTCACCGCCTGGGCGTCCATCGCCTGCTCTGGCTGGAGCTGCTTCTCGAATCGCGTCGAGGCCTCGCTGCGCAGCCCCAGCGCAAGCGACGTGCGATGGATGTTCGCGCCGATCCAGTTCGCCGCCTCGATCAGCACGCGGGTGGTGCCCTCGTGGACCTCGGAGCGTGCGCCGCCCATCACCCCGGCGATCGACGTCGGTCCGTCGGCGTCTGCGATCAGGACCATCTCGGAGTCGAGCGTCCGGGTCTGGCCGTCGAGCGTCTGCAAGGTCTCGCCGTCCTTCGCCCTGCGGACGGTCAGCTCGGCGCCGGCGACCCGATCGAGGTCGAACGCGTGGATCGGCTGGCCGGTCAGCAGCATCACGTAGTTGGTGATGTCGACGACGTTCGAGATCGGGCGCTGGCCGGCGGCCATCAGCCGTGCCTTCAGCCACGGTGGCGAGGGACCGATGTTCACGTCCGCGAACGCGCGCGCCGTGAAACGCGGGCACAGCTCCGGCGCCTCGACCGTGATCCGCACCGCGCTGAGCTCGCCCCCGGTGCCGGGATCCTCGGCCCACGGCGGCGGCGACAGCGGCGCTCCTGTCGCGGCGTGGACCTCGCGGGCGACGCCGTAGATGCCGAGGCAGTCGGGCCGGTTCGGCGTGATCTCGAGCACCAACACGTCGGTCGCGATCGGGAGCACTTGCGCGAGCTCCGTGCCGGGCTCGAGCCCGTCCTGGTCGAGCACCATGATCCCGTCGTGCTCGGTGCCGATCGCGAGCTCGTCCTCGGCGAGGATCATGCCGTTGGACTCCTGGCCGCGCAGCTTCGCGACCTTCAGCGTCGTTCCGTCGGGCATCACGGCGCCGGGTCGCGCCACCGCGACGGTCTGCCCGGCGGCGACGTTCGGCGCTCCGCACACGATCTGGCTGGGCTCGCCCTCGCCGATGTCGACGCTGCAGACGCTGAGCCGGTCGGCGTCGGGGTGGCGCTCGGCCTCGAGCACCCGGCCGACGACGAACCGCTCGAGCGCGGCGACGCCGTGGCGCTCGACCCGCTCGACCTCGGTGCCGGTCATCGCCAGCCGATCGGCGAGCTCGTGGGTGCCGAGCTCGGGATTGGCGTAATCACGTAGCCAGTCGACCGGCGCTCTCATCCGAACTGCTCCAGGAAGCGGAGGTCGTTGTCGTACAGAAGCCGCAGGTCGGGGACGCTGTGCTTGAGCATCGCGATCCGCTCGATTCCCATACCGAACGCGAATCCCTGGACTCGCTCCGGGTCGTAGCCGTACTCGCGCACGTGCTCGAACACGTTCGGATCGACCATCCCGGCGCCCAGGATCTCGATCCACGCCGTGCCCTTGCACAGCGGGCAGCGCCGGCCGTCGGCGGTGACGCCGTCGGTGCAGTTGAAGCACGAGACATCGACTTCGACGCTCGGCTCGGTGAACGGGAAGAAGTGCGGTCGCAGCCGCACCTGACGCTCCTCGCCGAAGATCGCGCGCGCGAACGCCAGCAGCGTGCCCTTCAGGTCGGCAAGCGTGATGTCGTCGTCGACCGCCAGCCCCTCGATTTGATGGAACTGCGGCGTGTGCGTGGCGTCCGAGTCGGGACGGAACGTGCGGCCGGGCACCACGATGTAGATCGGCGGCGGCTGAGCCTCCATCGCGCGGATCTGGACCGGCGAGGTGTGCACCCGCAGCAGCAGCGTCTCCGGGTCGAAGATGTCCCGCGCCGGCTTGACGTAGAACGTGTCCGTCTCGAGCCGTGAGGGATGGGTCGGCGCGTGGTTGAGCGCGTCGAAGTTGTAGTAGACGGTCTCGACCTCGGGTCCGTCGGCGACGTTGAAGCCGAGCCCGATGAACACGTCCTCGATCTCCCGGCGGGTCTTGGTCAGCAGGTGCAGCCGCCCGAGCTGGGGCAGCGGTTCGGGGGGCAGCGTCACGTCGACGCGGTCCTGCACGAGCCGCTCGTCCAGCTCGGCCGCGGCCAGCTCCCCGGCCTTGCGCTCGATCGCCGCCTCCAGCGCCTGGCGGGCCTGGTTGGCCGCCTTGCCGGTCGCCGCGCGCTCCTGCGGCGGGAGCTCGGCGACGCTGCGAAGCAGGTTCGGGAGCTCGGCCTTGCGGCCGAGGTAGCGTATCCGGACGTCCTCGAGCGCGCCGGTCGAGTCCGCAGCGGCTATGGCGGCCTCGGCGTCTTGACGTATCTCCCCGATCCGATCGCTCATCCGCGCGCCATCCTAGTCACCTCATAGAGGGCGATAGTGGCCGCCATCGCGGCGTTCAGCGAGTGCGTGGCGATGGGAATGTGCGCGACATGATCGGCGACGGCGACCAGCGATTCCGGGAGCCCTTCGCGCTCGGCACCGATCAGCAACGTAGCCTGGAGCAGATCCTCCGGTGGCAGCTCGTACAGGGCGGCGCCTTCCCGAGCCACGAGCGCGATCTTCGTGCCCGGCAGCTCGTCCAGGGCAGCGGCGCGCGCAAGCGGAACGCCGAACACCGCGCCCATGCTCGCCCGCACCGCCTTCGGACCGTACGGATCGGCGCTGCCTGGTCCTAGCGCCACGCACGACGCGCCGAAGGCCTGGGCCGAGCGCAACACCGCGCCGACGTTTCCGGGATCGGCGACCCCGTGCAGGTAGACGCAGAGCGGGCCGACAGGCACGGGCTGCCACCGCTCCTCGTAGACCGCCAGCGTGCGGGTCCCCGAGCCCAGCGACGAGACCGAGTGCAGCAGCTTCGCGTCGACCTCGATCCCCGGCAGCCCGCTGCCGGTGGCGCAGTAGCGCTCGGCCGCGCGCCAGCCGGCTTGGTCGGCGGCGGCGAGCAGGTCCTCACCCTCGGCTACGAAACGTTGCAGCTGCGTTCGCTGACGACGCTGGCGACCGAGCTTGCGGATCTCTTTGAGCTTCTCGTTGTGGGGGCTGGTGATGGTCATGGGGATAAAAAAAGCGCCGTCTCCGATGGAGCGGCGCCCGAGGTGGCGGTACTGGTTGCTCGGCTCTTCGTTCAGCCGGCCGCCAGCGCCTCGCGGGCGCGATCGGCGAACCGTCGGAAGGTCTCGGCGTCGCGGACGGCGATATCGGCAAGGATCTTGCGGTCGAGCTCGACGCCCGCCACCTGCAGGCCGTGCATGAACTGCGAGTAGGACAGGCCGTTCAGGCGCGCGGCCGCGTTGATGCGCGTGATCCACAGGCGGCGGAAGTCGCGCTTTCGGTTTCGGCGGTCGCGATAGCGGTACTGGTCAGCCTTGAGCACCGCCTCCTTGGCGGTCCGGTAATGCCGGCTCGCATCGCCGCGATACCCCTTGGCGAGCTTCAGCGTCGCACGGCGCTTCTTGCGGGCGTGGACCGAGCGCTTGACGCGAGTCATGAACGCTTCGCTCCCAGCAGCTTCTTCACGCGGGCCTCGTCGTGCTTGGAGACCTCGGCGGGGCGGCGATGCCTGCGCTTGCGCTTGGGCGACTTCTTCTCGAGGATGTGGGTGCTGAACGAGTGACGCGCGCGGACCTTGCCCGTCGAGGTCAGCCTGAAGCGCTTCTTCGTGCCCGAGTGGGTCTTCATCTTCGGCATGGGAACGCTGCAGTAAAGCAGACGTTCAGGCCCGCAGCCAGGCGCCGCGGCGCGGCCGGCGAGCGGCAATCAGCTAGGCCGTAGCGTCACTCGGGGTGGGCGACTGTGCGTCAGCCCCGTTCTGGTGCCGGCCACCGTCCGCGGGCTCGGCCTCAGGGGTCTCAGCCTCCGGGGCCTTGGCATCATCGTCCGGAGGCTTGCCGTCGTCCTGTGAGGGCTCGCCATCGCCATGTGAGGGCTTGGCGTCGTCCGCCGGAGGCTTGGAGCCTTCCGCCTCGCCCGAAATGACGGACTTCGAAGGCCCCAACATCATCGTCATGTTGCGCCCGTCCTGGAGCGGAGTCTGCTCGATCACGGCGACGTCGCCGAGCTCTTCGGCGAGGCGGTCGAGCAGCGCCGTACCGCGCTCTGGATGTGTCACCTCGCGTCCGCGGAACATGATCGTGACCTTGACGCGGTCCTTGCCGAGCAGAAAGCGGCGGACGTGGCCCTTCTTGGTGTCGTAGTCGTTCTGCGCGATCTTGGGGCGGAATTTTATTTCCCTGATCGTGATCTGCTGCTGATGCTTGCGGGCCGCTTTCTGCTTCTGGGCCTGCTCGTACTTGTACTTCGAATAGTCGAGCACCCGGCAGACGGGCGGCCGCGCCTCGGGTGCGACTTCGACGAGATCCAGGTCGCGCTCCTGCGCGTAGGCCAGCGCCTCGGGCGTCTTGATGACGCCGATCTGCTTGCCGTCCTCGCCGACAAGACGGACTTCAGGTACACGGATCCGATCGTTGATCCGCGTCAGGTCCCGCTCTGGCGGGCGCCGGTCAAACCTTCTGGGTACCGGCACTAGCTAATGATTGGCGTGGCGGCCTGAGCTCAAGCGGCGCCGGGCCGTGTGTGGTGCAGTTGGATCAACGAGGGCGAGTATAGCGTCGGATCTACCGTGTGGCACGACTTTCGCTCGCGGCGACGACGCGCTCGGCGAATGCATCAACCGACTCCGACCCCGTGTCTCCGGCGCGGTGCTCGCGCACGGCCACGCGGTCCTCCTCCTGCTCACGGTCTCCGACGATCAGCATGTAGTGGATCTTTCGCAGCTCGGCATCGCGGATCTTGCGCGACACCGATTCGGTGCGGTCGTCGAGCTCGACCCGCAGGCCCGAGGCTTGGAGGCGGTCGCGAACGCTCGCGGCGTGTCGCGCGTGACGGTCGGCGATCGGTAGCACGGTCGCCTGCACCGGCGCGAGCCACAGGGGCAGCTCGCCGCCGAGGTGCTCGAGCAGGATTCCGATGAAGCGCTCGTAGGAGCCCATCAGGGCACGGTGAATCATCACCGGCTGGTGCTCGGCGTTGTCCGCGCCGGTGTAGGCGAGGCCGAAGCGCGCCGGCATGTTGTAGTCCAGCTGGACGGTGCCGATCTGCCACGAGCGGCCGAGCGAGTCGGTCATGTGCAGATCGATCTTTGGCCCGTAGAACGAGCCGTCGCCCTCGTTGACGTCGTACGCCAGTCCCTTGCGCTCGAGCGCCTGCTCCAGCGCAGCCTCGCTGTGGTCCCACTGCTCATCGGAGCCCAGCCGCTGCTCCGGGCGGGTCGAGAGCTCGAGGCGAACCTTGAAGTCGAAGATCTCGTAGGTGGCGAACGCGAACTCGAGGCAGCCGGCGACCTCGTCCTGGACCTGATCCTCGGTGCAGAAGATGTGGCCGTCGTCCTGGGCGAAGTTTCGCGTTCGCAGCAGGCCGTGAAGCGCGCCGCTGAGCTCGTTGCGGTGCAGCAGCCCGGGCTCGGAGTAGCGCACCGGGAGGTCCCGATAGGAGTGCGGTTGCATGGCATAGAGCTCGCAGTGGCCGGGGCAGTTCATCGGCTTTAGCGCCATCGGCGTCTCGGCCGACTCGGTGACGAACATGTGCTCGCGGAACTTCTCCCAGTGTCCCGAGGTGCGCCACAGCGAGCTGTCGTAGAGCTGCGGTGTCTTGACCTCGGTGTAGCCGCGCGGCTCCCCCATCTCGCGGCTCAGCGCCACCAGCGCGTTGAAGACGTGGGCCCCCGCGGGATACCAGAAGGCCATTCCCGGCGCGACCTCGGAGAAGTTGAACAGCCCCAGCGCCGGCCCCAGCCTTCGGTGGTCGTTGGCTCGCGCATGTTCGAGCCGCTCGAGATACTGCTCGAGATCCTTGGCCGAGAAGAACGCCGTCCCATACACGCGCGTGAGCATCTTGTTGCTCGAATCCCCGCGCCAGTACGCGCCGGCGACCGACTGGAGCTTGAACGCCTTGATCCGCTTCGTGCTCGGCGCGTGAGGGCCGCGGCAGAGATCTGTGAATGGACCGTTGGTATATAGGGAGACGGTCTCGAGCGGGTGGGCGGGGTCGGCATTCCTGACCAGATCCTCGATCAGCTCCACCTTGTAGTCCTGACCCTCGGCCTTGAAACGCTCGAGCGCCTCGGCGACAGCCACGTCCGCGCGCTCGAACGGTTCGTCGGCGGTGATGTGCTCGAGCATCTTCGCCTCGATTCGCCCGAAGTCGGCATCGGTGATCGTGACTCCCTCGGGGAACTCGAAGTCGTAGTAGAAGCCGTTCTCGATCGGCGGACCGATCGAGATCTTGACCCCGGGGTAGAGGTCGAGCATCGCCGCGGCGAGCACGTGGGCCGCGTCGTGGCGGATCAGGCCCAGCGCGTCCTCGCCGCTGCGGTCGGTGAGTATCTGCAGCCGTGGGCCTGCGCCGTTCTCGCCGCGGGTACCGGCGGTGCCGCCGCGCCCGAGCGGGCGCGCGAGGTCGCGCGTCTCACCGTCGACTACGACCGCGAGCGCCGCCTTGGCCAGCCCCGGGCCGATCGCTGCGGCGGCGTCGGCGCCGGTCGCGCCTTCGGGCAGCGGCAGCTTCCGGCCATCTGGGAGCACATAGTCCATCGGGGGTTTGATGCTATTAGCGTCAGCTGTAAACGGCGCGGGAGGCGCCTTCCGGTTGCCGCCCGGCGCCTTGGAACGCGCACCCGGGCCGCGCTACAGTTACCGCTCCGGACGATTAGCTCAGCTGGGAGAGCGCCGTGTCGACAACGCGGAGGTCGCTGGTTCGAGCCCAGCATCGTCCATTCGTCAGCCGCCTCACACCTCGAGCGCGCGGCCCTCGCTAATGGCCTGCCATTCGAGCTCGAGCTGACGCCGGACCTTGGATGGGGTCGTTTTCAGGGCTTCCAGCGTCTGGACGGCCCCGTTGCGTGAGTCGGCGAGTAGTGCGAGCAGCAGGTGTTCGACGCCGATGTAGGCCTCCTGGCGTTTGACGGCTTCGCGTAGCGACCCGTCGAGAATGCGGCGGGCGTGGCAGTGACGTTGTGCTCATGGGGTGTCTCGACGGCCCCGGCGCCAACAGGCGTGCCCGACGCCATCGTCGGCTGTATGCACGCCTTGGCCGCATGGTGGGTCACGCCGAGTGCGTTGAGCGCCTTCACGGCAGGGCTTTGCTGGCAGCGGAGGATGCCGAGCAGGATGTGTTCGGTGCCGATCGCGGGTTGACCGAGCCGCTTGGTCTCCTCGCGGGCGAACTGGATCGCACGCCGAGCCTCGACGGTGACGAGGATCTTGGATCCGCCTTCGGCTGGGGTCAGGTGCAGCTGGTCGGCGAGGTGACGGTGCTTTCGATGAGCGGCCTGCTTACTGACCCCGAGCGCGCGGGCGATGTGAGCCCACGACGCTCCGGTTTGAAGCGCCCGGATGACCAGCTCCGACTCCGTCTCGTCGAGCTCTCGGCGCAGTGCCCCCAACGCACGCAGTGCCGTCTCGGGATCCGGTATCCGGACAGCATCCCGGGCCAGCTGTTCGATCGTCGCGGCCGCAGCGGGCACGCGCGGACTCTACTGCGTGGCCGCTCGCGGTTACGGCCCTGACGCTGTCACGGCGGCCTCGGATTGCAAGCTCGTGGTGGCAGGCCGAGCCGGTCAATCGCAGCTGACGGGGGTTGTTTGCGCCCTCCCGTGTTCGTGCATCTATCCCCTGCGCAACGGGAGCGCTGGCTCGGATTCCACCAATCACTCGTCAGGAGGATGCTTGTGTTACGACGTGGTCCTCTCAGTCTTTTGACCCTTGCGGCGGTGGTAGGCGTGATGGCCGCCGTGTTTCTCTCCTCGGCGTACGCAGAGCCGGTGAAGCACCAGGCGAGGCCGGCCAAGCTGGCGGTCGGTGTCCAGGTGCTTCGGTTCACTGCCGCAGGAAGCTTTCGGCCACGAGCCTCGTGACCGCGACGCTGACCGGCTCAAGCGGTCACCGCACGGTCTCGCGCAGCGAGGTCGCGCTGACCGCCGCCACGGCGACCGGGGGATGCAAGATCCTCCACCTGTTCCTCAACGAGCTGAACCTCAGCCTCTTGGGGCTCAATGCACATCTCGACAAGGTCCAGCTGGACGTGACCGGGAATGCCCGTGGGGGTGTGCTCGGCTCCCTGTTCTGCAAGCTCGCCCACGCCAAGGTCGCTTTCGCCCGCGCTGGAATTGCCCGCGCGATGACGGCTGCGGTGCGCCACGGCGCTGGCCACGTGGTTCGCTTC
>DATCNP010000040.1:0-5185 GCA_036565205.1 Solirubrobacteraceae bacterium
TCCGACGGTCGCCAGAACGTTGGCCAGCGCCTCGTCGACTGGCACGTACCGCGCCCCGACGGCATCCGCCACGGGCGCGTAGGTGACCTGGCCGGCGGCGACGTTGACCCCGAGCTTCAGGCCCGGGCTCTCGTTCACCGCCGCGTGCACGCCGGCGTTGGCCACATGGATCACGTAGGGCATGGTCGCGTTGGTGAGCGCGTAGGTCGAGGTGACGGGCACCGCGCCGGGCATGTTGGTGACGCAGTAGTGGATGATCCCGTCGACCTCGTAGGTCGGATTGCTGTGCGTCGTCGGCCTCGAGGTCTCAAAGCAGCCGCCCTGGTCGATCGAGACGTCGACCAGCACCGCGTGGCGCTTCATCAGCCCGAGCTGCTGGCGGGTGATGACGTGCGGAGCCCGGGCCCCGTGGACCAGCACCGCCCCGATCACGAGGTCGACGTCAGGCAGGCGCTCCTCGATCGAGAGCGTCGTCGCGAAGCACGTGTCGGCACGCCCGCCAAAGGCGATGTCGAGCTCGCGCAGACGGTCGATGTTGCGGTCGAACACGAACACCGTCGCCTCCATCCCGAGGGCGATGAAGGCCGCGTTCATCCCGACTACGCCGCCGCCGATGACCATCACGTTGGCCGCCGCGACTCCGGGCACCCCGCCGAGCAGGATCCCGCGGCCGCCGAGTGGCTTCTCGAGCATGAACGCTCCCGCCTGAGTGGCGATCTTGCCGGCGACCTCCGACATCGGCGCGAGCAGCGGCAGCCGCCCGCGCGAGTCCTCGACCGTCTCGTAGGCGATGCACGTCGCCCCGGACTCGGCCAGCCCCCGGGTCAGCTCGGGGTCGGCGGCCAGGTGCAGGTAGGTGAACAGCGTGTGGCGGGGCTCGAGCCGGCCAACCTCGGCCGGCTGGGGCTCCTTGACCTTGACGATCAGCGTGGCCTCGGCGAACACGGCGTCGGCGTCGGGCAGGATCGTCGCCCCCTGAGCGGCGAACGCGTCGTCGCCGATCGCCGAGCCCTCTCCGGCGCCGCTCTGGACGCAGACCTCGTGACCAGCGTCGACGAGCTCACGCACGCCGGCGGGCGTGAGCGCGACACGGTATTCGTCTGTCTTGACCTCGGCGGGTACCCCGACCCTCATGCCACCAGCTCCCGGCCGCGAAGGGCCAGCCAGAACTCGATCCGGTCACGTGCGCTGCCGAGATTGCGCCCGGTCAGCTCCTCCACGCGCCGGATCCGATAGCGAAGGGTGTGACGGTGGCAGTAGAGCCGTTTGGCAGCCCGCTCCCACTGTCCGTTCTCCTCGATGAACGCTTCCAGAGATCGCATCAGCTCACCACCGTAATGTCCCTCGTTGGCCTCGATAGGCCCGAGGATCGAGTCGCAGAACAGCCTCAGCGCCTCCTCGTCCTGCAGCGAGAGCAGGAGTTGGAACGCACCCAGGTCCTTGTATGTGGCGGGCGCGCCCGAGGCTTGCCCGTCGCCGTTGCCGTTTGCCCCGGGAGCAACCCCGAGCGCGATCGCCTCCAGCGCGCAGCGGGCCTCGTGAAAGCTGCGCCGCGCGTCCCCGCCGGCGACCGGGCGGCCGGCGCCGACCCGCAGCCGGGTGCCGAGCTCGCTCGACGCGAGCTCGCTCACGCGCCCGGCAAGCGCAAACAGCTCCTCCTCGGGCAGGCCGGCCACGAGCGCGCACGTGAGGCCGTCGGTCGAGGCCACGAGCCCCGGCGACGCCTCCTCGCGCAGCGCGCCGACCAGCGCCGCCTCGACCGGGGCCGGCGAGCCACGGCCGCCGTTCGGACGCTCGACGACGATCGCCGCCACGCGGCCGGCAAGACCGAACGGCTCGAGCCGGCGGCTGAGCTCAGGGCCGGCAAGCTCGCCCTGGACGACGGCGGCGAGCACGTCGCCGGCCAGCCGGCGCTCGGTGTCGCCGGCGACGCGACGGCGCAGCAGCTCCAGCGCGACGATCGTCACCGCCTGGTGAAGCGTCAGGCGATCGAAGTCCGACAGTGGCCCGCTGTCCTTGATCGCAACCAGCCACGCCTCGAGGATCCGCTCCACGCCCGAGTCGGGCCCGGGCCGGCCGTCAGTCGCGACAGGGAGCGCGAGGGCGCGGTTGTCCTCCTCGCTGTAGCTCGGTAGGAAGGCACGAGCGTCGCGGCGACGTGAACGTTCGTGCAGCTCACGCTGAAGGGTGGCCACCGTCTCGGGTGTGACCGAGCGCCTGAATGCCCGCTGCACAAGGGGCTCGCCGCGGGCATCGAACACCAGCACCGCGGCTCCGATCTGCGTCGCGAGCGTGCCCGCGAGGGCCTCGAGGCCACCTTCGGAGAGCAGGATCCGCTCGAGTCGCTCGTGCACCGACAGCGCCCGGCGCAGAACCGCGTACTGCTCGTTGACCAGTCGGGTGAACGCGGCTTCGGTGACGGCGATGAACGGCAGCTCGTAGGGAACCTCGAACACCGGAAACTCCCGCTCGGCGGCCGTCTCGAGCAGTGCGGCAGGAATCTGATCGTGCCCGAAGCCGGTCCCGAAACCAAGACCGGCGAGCTGATGGTCAGCCAGCCTGGTGACGAATTCGGCCTGTCGCTCGCTGGTGTCGAGCTGCATCCCGGTGGTCAGGAGCAGCTCACCCCCGGAGAGCCAGGGCGTCGGATCCAGCAACTCAGAGATGTGGACCCAGCGCACGGGCAGATCGAGCCCCTGCTCGCCAACGAGCAGGCGCACGTCCAGATCCCGCAGCAGCTCACGGACCGTCAGCATCGATCGCTTCTCCCCCGCAGGCTCGCCGGAGCGGCCTAGAGCATCCGCTTTCCGGCCTCGGTGAGCACCGGACGCAGAATCGCCTCGATCTCTTCGAACTGCTTCGGCCCCGCGATCAGTGGCGGTGAGAGCTGGATCACCGGGTCGCCGCGGTCATCAGCACGGCAGATGAGACCCCGGCGGTACAGCTCGCCGGAGAGATAGCCGCGAAGCAGCGTCTCGGATTCCTCGTCGGAGAACGACTCCTTGGTGTCGTGGTCCTTGACGAGCTCGATGGCCTGGAAGTAGCCCGCGCCGCGCACATCGCCGACGATCGGCAGGTCACGCAGCGAGTCGAGCATCCCGCGCAGCGCGCTCTCGTTCTGACGCACGTTCTCGATGATCCCCTCGCGCTCCAACACGTCGAGGTTCGCGAGCGCGACCGCGGCGCAGATTGGGTGGCCTGCGAAGGTGAACCCGTGGATGAAGCTGTTCGTGCCCTCGAGGAACGGCTCGGCCACCCGGTCGGAGGCGATCACCGCGCCCATCGGGGCATAAGCACTCGTCAGCCCCTTGGCCGTGGTGATGATGTCCGGCTGGTAGTCGTAGCGCTGGGCGCCGAACCATTCGCCGAGCCGGCCCCATGAGCAGATCACCTCGTCGGAGATGAACAGCACGTCGTACTGGTCACAGATCTCGCGCACGCGCTGGAAGTAGCCCTCGGGCGGGGTGAAGCAGCCACCGGCGTTCTGGACCGGCTCGAGGATCACAGCGGAGACGGTGTCCGGCCCCTCGAACTCGATCCGCTCGGCGATCACCTCGACCAGATCGCGCTCCTGCATGTGATGCGGGAGCCGGTAGGTGTTCGTGTTCGGGACGTGGCAGCCGCCGGGCGCCAACGGCTCGAACGGCTCGCGAAGGCTGGTGATGCCGGTCGCGGAGAGCGCACCGAGGGTGGTGCCGTGATAGGCGATGTCACGCGCAATCACCTTGGTCTTGTTGGGCCTGCCCGTCAGCTTGTGGTACTGACGAGCCAGCTTGAGCGCTGATTCGACGGCCTCGCTACCGCCGCTGGTGAAGAAGACGCGGTTCAGATCGCCTGGCGCCAGCGAGGCGATCTTCGCGGCGAGCTCGATCGCGCGCGGGTGCGCGTAGGACCAGTTGGTGAAGAACCCGAGCTCCTTGGCCTGATCGGCCCCGGCCTGGGCGACATCGGCGCGGCCGTGGCCGATGTTCACGCAGAACAGCGCCGAGAGGCCGTCGAGGTACCGGTTGCCGTGCTCGTCGTAGACGTAACATCCCTCGCCGCGCACGATGATCGGGACTTCGTGGTCGCTGTCGTAAGCGGACAGGCGCGTGAAGTGCATCCACAGGTGCCGGCGGGCGAGCTCCTGAAGGGTGGCGCCCTCGGTTCCAACTGCCTCGTGTGTGATCGCCATTGTTCTCCTCTGAAGCCGTGTGCCGTTTCGTACAACGGTAGCCGCCTGTGGACCCAGGCTCAACTGTCCACGATGTCGAAGCGGGACGATCCCGGTGTACAGACCGGCAATGCGGCTGGTCAAGACCCGAGCGCAGGTTAGGGTTGCGTCCGTGGAACTCAACCACCACCGGACTGGGACCGGCGAGCCGCTCGTACTGCTCCACGGAATCGGCAGCCGGTGGCAGGTCTGGAACCCGGTGCTCGATCGGCTGGCCGCCCAACGCGATGTCGTGGCGCTCGACCTGCCCGGTTTTGGAGCCTCTCCGATGCCGCCGCCGGGCACCGAAGCCGGGACGCCCTCGCTGACCACGCTGGTGCTCGAGTTCCTGGGCGAACTGGGTATCGAGCGCCCCCACGTTGCCGGGAACTCACTCGGCGGGGTGATCGCGCTGGAGATGGCCAAGCGCGACGTTGTTCGCTCGGCCACCGTGCTCTCACCCGGCGGCTTCTACAACTGGCCCGAGTCGAGGTTCGCCCTGGCATCGCTGCTGCTTACGATGCGCGCGGCCCGCGCGTTCGCGCCGCGTGCCGATCGGTTGGTGAACCGGCCGGGATTGCGGCGGCTGTTCTTGAACCAGACATTCGGACATCCGGAGCGAGTTCCGGCGCGCGAGGCCGCCGAGACGGTCCGCGCATTCGCGCAGGCGCCGTGGTTCGAGGAGACGTTGGTGGCAACCCGGCGCGAGGAGTTCGCCGACGGCGATCGGATCGAGGTCCCGGTCACGATCGCCTGGGGTGACAAGGACCGGCTGCTCCTGCCTCGCCAGGCCAAGCGCGCCGGAAAGCAGATTCCGCGAGCCAGGCTGGTGACGCTCACCGACTGCGGGCACGTACCGATGTACGACGATCCCGAGCAGGTCGCGCGCGTTCTGCTGCAGGGCAGCGCCCCGGTCTAGAGGGCCGGCTCCTCGCCGGTCGCCACCGGCCGGCTCGGGTCGGTGATCCACTCGCTCCACGAGCCGGGGTAGAG
>DATCNP010000041.1:0-3892 GCA_036565205.1 Solirubrobacteraceae bacterium
GCGCCGACTCGAGCCGATCGATCCGGGAGAGCAGGGCGGCGGTGGAGGGGTCGACCTCGGGCGACGCGGCCTTGACCAGCACCAGCTCGAGCTGGATCGCGGCCTGGGCGCCGTTGGCGGTCGCCTCGAGCGCGGATGAGACGAGGTCGAGCAGGCGGACCACATCGGCCGGCGAGACCGACCGTGCCTGCTCGTCGAGGCGGTGGTCGCGCTCGGCGGTCACGCGCAGCTCCGGGGGCACCTCGCCCAGCAGCTGAACCACCAGCAGCTCACGGCCGTGGACCTCGAGGTCGCGCAGAACCTGGCCGGGGTCTCGGCCGGAGCCGGCGAGCCTGGCCGCGGCGCGGAGAGCCTGTGCGGGATCTCGGGCGACGATCGACTCGACCGCCTCGAACAGCTGCTCCGCGTCGGCGACGCCCAGCACCGCGAGCACATCCGCCGGCGAGATCGGCTGATCGCCGGCGTAGGTGACCAGCTGCTCCAGTGTGCCGAGCGCGTCGCGAAAGCTGCCGGTGGCGTGACGGGCGACGAGCGCGAGCGCGCCGCCGTCGATCTCGATCCGCTCCTGCTCGGCGACCCGGGTGAGCACCGTCGCGACCTGCTCCACCGAGGGCCGGCCGAAGTCGAAACGATGGCAGCGATCGACCACCGTGGGGAGCACCTTCTGGGCCTCGGTCGTGGCCAGCACGAAGATCGTCCGCGGCGGGGGCTCCTCGAGTGTCTTGAGGAACGCGTTCCAGGCCTGCTGGGAGAGCATGTGCGCCTCGTCGAGGATGTAAACCTTGTGGCGGCCGGAGACCGGCGCGTAGGCAACGCTCTCCCGGAGGTCGCGGACGTCGTCGACGGAGTTGTTGGAGGCGGCATCCATCTCGATCACGTCGAGCGAGGTCGCGCTGGCGATCGCGACGCAGGATCCACACTTGCCGCAGGGCTCGATCGTCGGGCCGTTCTCGCAGTTCAGGCACGCCGCGAGGATCTTGGCCATGCTCGTCTTGCCGGTTCCGCGCGAGCCGACGAACAGATAGGCGTGGTGGACCTTGCCGCGCTCGACGGCGTTCTGGAGCGTGCGCACGACCGACTCCTGGCCGACGACGTCGGCGAACGTCCTCGGGCGGTGGCGACGGTAGAGCGAGGGGCCGGTGGACACGGAGGGTCGAGTCTAGTGCGAGACCCGGTGGGCTTTCGTCCGCTGGGGAGGTGGTCTCGCCGCTGCCCCGCGGCCGAGGTCCGGGGCCGGGACGGGGGCGGGAAAAGTGGATCGTGCACCCTCCGTCGAAGCCAGAACCTCGGGGTTACGACCTTCGTCAGATAGCTCCGGTCCGGCGCTCCCGAGCGCCTGGAGGTGACCGCTTAAGGCTGCTTCCTTCCGGACCTGACCTGGTTCACGGGCCTTCATCGCCACGGGACCGAACCATCACCGCCACTGACGAGGCGTTGACCCCGGGCCAGAGCCCCTCGAGAGGGAATTCAGCCCCGCTAGAGCGGATTACGGGTACAGGGCACCGCTAGCACCCCGCCTAGCACGATCCATCCGTGATGCTACCGGCTCCGCGATTCTCCCCTCGCATGCGGGACTTCGTCCCCGCACCGAGATCCACAGGTCTGCGTCGCGGGGCACCCTTCCGCGTAGAATCGTGGCCCGTTCAGGGCGCGTAGCTCAGCGGGAGAGCGCTCGCTTCACACGCGAGAGGTCGCTGGTTCGAAACCAGCCGTGCCCATCACGGAAAGCCCCGCAAAAGCGGGGTTTTTTGTGCCCGTAGCGTCCGGGGACCCTTCGCGTTTAGTGCATAGGAATAGTGAATGACGCCGTCCGAGGACCAAACCTGCGGGGCCAAGGTCGCAGATCGGCCGTACTGCGGGCGGATACGCCGACCGTAACTCACGCGAGCGCTCGCTGTTCAGCGAGAGGTCGAGCGGCCCCGGAGGACCGTGCTTGCGCCCGGCTCGTATGTGCTGCCGATCCACGTCGACGAGCGTTACGACGGACGCATTTGGGAGCCACGCCCAGATGTGGCCGCCACCGAGCCCGGAGCACCAAGCGAAGCTACGATCGCGCCGCCACTATTGAGACGAGGCGTGCTTGCCTGCGGCTGGCATCCGGGCTGGTACCGGCGAGCCCGCGACGGTCATCACCGCGAACCTCACTGAGGCGAGGAGCACGTCTCTCGAGGACCAGAGCGCGAGACCTGAGTTGAGCGCCAAGCGATGCAGACTCCAACTGCCGCACGAGCCCTGGCTCATCCTGTCGTGGTTCGCTTGCCTCAGTCGACTGTTCGATCGCTCACCTCGGTGCGCTCCGGAAGGGCATCGCGCAGCTGCGCGCGAGAGGTGATCTCGAGCTTGGGAAAGATCCGGTAGAGATGCGAACCGATCGTGCGGTGAGAGAGGAACAGCCGCTCGCCGATCTCCCGGTTCGAGAGCCCCTGGGCGGCCAACGACGCGATCTGCATCTCCTGCGCTGTGAGCCGGTCACGTGCGTCAGGGGTGCGGTGTCCGATGGTCTCGCCCGTGGCGCGCAGTTCTTGTCGGGCGCGCATGCTCCACCGGGTCGCGCCGAGCGCGTCGAATAGGTCGATCGCGTCGCGCAACGGTTTGCGCGACTCGGCGCTGCGACGCTGTCTGCGCAACCAGCAGCCGAAGGAGAACAGGGTGCGTGCGCGCTCAAACGGGTATCCGGTCTGGTCCTGTCGAAGCGCGACCCGAAACAGCCGCTCGGCCTTATCGTCGGCGGCGACCAGTGGCCGCGCGCATGCCAGGTTGGCGCAGAGGATCGGCGGCGAGCTCTGCGTCGCGATTTTCTCGAGTTCGTCGATCACCTCTGCGACGAGCGGAGCGTGCTCACCACGAGCCGCTGCCTCGGCCAGGTCGAGCACCGCCCGCCAGCGTAGAAACCGATGAAACGCCGGGTCGCTTTTGTCGAAGACGGGCCAGAGGTGTTGGAAGGCGTCGTCGTGCCGCCCGTCCCCGAGAGCCGCGCTGGCGCGGGCGAGGTGCGCGGGCGCGAGCAGCGGCCCGCCGTTCATCGCCCGGAGCGTTCGCTCAGGCTCTGCGAGTAGCGCATCGATGTCCGGCTCATCACCGCGCAGCGCGGCAGCGTGCGCCGCGAGGATCGCCCCGGTGAGCCCGAATTGCGGTTGGCGGCTGTCGTGCGCCAGTCGCGCCGCTTCCGCACCGGCCGCCGCGGCGACCGCCCAGGCGCCCGTGTAGATCGCGGTCCCTGCGTGGTACACGAGTGCCTCTGTGAGCATTCCGATCCGGCCCTGCTCTCGGAGGCGCTCGATCGCGCGGGCCAGGAGTTGCCGTCCGGCGACGTGATCGCCGGCCTTCTCCGCGGCGATGCCGAGGTACATGAGGGAGCCGGGATCAGCAAAGTCGCGAAGCGTCATCCGTGACACTCGGTCAAGGACTCTTGGTCCGGTCCGTTCCGGGTGCGCTAGCGCTATGACGGCGAGAAGCAGCGGATCATCCTCCGATACGCCAAAGCCCTCGGCCGTGTCGATCAGGTACTGCCGTGTCCGGGCGCGAGGGCGCGTCCACCAGCACCGGTGCGCGATCGGCACCAGCGAGCGGAGCGCCATCGCGGTGTCGCCGCCGTCATGCATCTGCCTGGAGATCTCGACGAACGCGTTCGCTGCGCCGCGCTGAACCCAGACGTCCCCGCTGATCATGTGCTGCAGCCAGGCGGAGCGCGCCGCCTCCAGAGGACCGATCTCGACCGCTTCCACCTGCTGAAGTAGGCGCGCGACGATCTCGACCAACCCGAGCTCGTACGCGACCTCGGCAGCCCGGACCAGCCGCTCGCCCTTCCGCACCGGCTCAGGAGTGAGCGCGGCGGCACGCTCGAGCGCGGCAGCGGCGACGGCCACCGCGCCTCGACGTCGCGCAACGGCAG
>DATCNP010000042.1:0-4923 GCA_036565205.1 Solirubrobacteraceae bacterium
GCGGCAGGTTGTGCAGCCGGTACGTGTAGACGCCCCAGAGGATCGAGCCGACGACCTCCATACCGGTGGCGACCACCACCACCAACAGCGTCTGCAGGCGCCGTTCGGCGGAGAGCGGCCGTAGCGCCGCGAGCAAGACGACCCAGGTCACGCCCCCGAGAACGAGCTGTCCGTGCAGGCCGACGCCGCGGTCGGCCAGGCCGAGCGCGACGAAGAAGAGGATCACCCCGAGCGTGAAGAGCGCCGGACGGTTGGGCACTGCCTCCGATTCTGACGATTCAAGCGGCGCGGCGTCCCTGCCGATCACCACCCCGTGGACCTGAATGCGGTACTGGCGCGTGCCGTCGAACTCGGCGCGAGCGACATCCATCTGAAAGTCGGCCAGCCGCCCGTCGTGCGGCGGGACGGCGAGCTCGGCCTGCTTCCGGATCACGCGCCCTTGTACGACAGCGATCTCGAGGCGGCGCTTGCGCTCATCGCCGATCTCTCGCCCGCCAAGCTCTCCGCCTTCCACGAGACCGGCGAGCTCGACGTCGCCTACGCGACGGAGGGCCTGCCGCGCTTCCGCGTCAACGGCTTTCGGCAGCGCGGGTCGATCTCGTTCGCCTTCCGCGTGATCCCGAACAAGGTGCCCAGCTTCGAAGAGCTGCGGCTCCCGCCGGGCGTTCGCCGCCTCGCCGAGGAGCATCGCGGGCTCGTCCTCTGCACCGGCGCGACCGGCTCGGGCAAGACGACCACGCTCGCCACCGTCATCGACCACATCAACCGCACCCGCCGGATGCACATCGTGACCGTCGAGGACCCGATCGAGATCCTGCACGCCGACCAGGGCTGCATCGTCAACCAGCGCGAGGTCGGGCTCGATACCGACTCGTTCCTGGCGGCGATCCGGCGCGTGTTGCGCCAGGACCCCGACGTGATCCTGATCGGCGAGCTCCGCGATGCCGAGACCGCAGAGACGGCGCTCAAGGCCGCCGAGTCGGGCCACCTCGTCTTCTCGACGATGCACACGATCGACGCCGGCGAGACGATCAGCCGGATGATCGAGTTCTTCCCGGCCGTCAAGCAGGACCAGATTCGCTCGATCCTCGCGGGGGTGCTGCGCGGCGTGATCAGCCAGCGGCTGCTGCCCCGCAAGGAAGGCGGAGGCCGCGTTGCCGCCGTCGAGGTGATGCTGAACAACGCGCGCATCTCCGACCTGATCCGCGATCAGAAGACCGAGGAGATCACCGACGCGATCGCGGAGGGCCAGTTCTTCGACATGCAGACCTTCAGCCAGGCGCTGATCGAGCTCGTGCTCGCAGGCGACGTCGACCGTGAAGTCGCCGCCAACGCGTCCACGAACCGGCACGACTTCCTCGTGGCGCTCGAGCAGGCGCTGAAGCGCCAGGCGGCGGGAGTCGAGACCGACCGCCCGGTCTCCGAGATGGAGCCCCAGGTCGAGCCGGGCGAGGAGCCGATGCCCGAGCTGCGACTCGCCGGCCAGGACGGATGAAGCGCCTAGCTGCGGCGGTTGCGCTGGCCCTCGCGCTGGCGGGCTCGGCGAGTGCCGACACCTTCCGCGTGGTCGCGGCGCCGGCTCCCGATGTATTCCGGGTGGTCCCGGATACCGCACCCGGCGTGTCCGCATTTCTCCCGAGCCCCGACGCTCCCAACGGCCCCGGGTCGATCTCGTTTCCCGACTCCCTCCGCAGCTACCCGCCCGTCCCCGAGACCCGCACGTACGCGCAGCTGCTCGACCTGTGGCAGCAGGCCGGCGCAGCCTACGGCGTGCCCTGGCAGGTGCTCGCTTCGATCAACAAGGTCGAGTCGAACTTCGGCCGCAACATGGGCCCGAGCTCGGCCGGGGCGATCGGCTGGATGCAGTTCATGCCGTCCACCTGGGAGCGCTGGGGCGTCGACGCCAACGGCGACGGAATCGCCAACCCGTGGAGCCCGGAGGACGCGATCGCCGCGGCGGCGCGCTACCTGGCGGCGTCCGGCGGCCAGATCGACATCTCCCGCGCGATCTTCTCGTACAACCACGCGCAGTGGTACGTGGACGAGGTGCAGCAGCTGGCGCAGCTCTTCAGCGCGGGCGGCGTTGACGCCACCTTCAACCTCGACAAGCTTCAGATCTCCCTCGACAAGGCACGCACCACGGTCGTGCAGACCAACCGCAAGCTCGTCAAGGCGCTGCGTCAGGTGCGCGCGCTCGCCCGCCACGAGCAGGCGATCCAGCGGCGGGCCGCGGACACGCGCCTGCTCTCCGACCGGTTCGCCCTCGATCGCCGCGCCGGCCGGGCCGCGGTCGTTCGAGGTGCTGCCGAGGCACGCGTGCAAGCGCTCCGCGCGGCCCTTGCGCAAGCAGAGACCGATCTCGCGTCCGCCCGCGACCGCTCGGTCTCGTCGTCCTTCTCGCCCGCCGCGGGCTCGCTTCTCGGCGCCCCGTCCTTCGACTCGGGGTACGTCTTCCCCGTCGGCGGCGGCCCGTCGCTCGTCTCGGTCTCGCACCACCATCACGATTACCCGGCAGCCGACATTGCTGCGCCCGAGGGCTCGCCCGTCTACGCGCTCTCCGACGCCGTCGTCGAGCGGGCCTGGCAGTTCCCGGACGCGCGCTGCGGGATCGGCATGACCGTGACCACGCTCGACGGCCAGAGCTGGACCTACTGCCACCTCTCGTACGTCGACCCCGCCATCACAGCAGGGGTCCAACTGGCGGCGGGCACGCAGATCGGGCTCGTCGGCATGACCGGCCACGCGACCGGCCCGCACCTCCATCTCCAGCTGAACCCTGCGACCTCGTATCCGCAGCTGCAGCCCTGGTTCCAGCGTTTCGCCAACGTCGCCTTCCGCTGGCAGGACGCGGGCCCCACGGACTCCGTTCCGGCGAGCGCCGGTCCGGTCTTCGCGGTCGTGAAGCCCGAAACGACTCAGACGGGAGCCGCGGTTGTCCTCTTCACCCGTTAAGGGGATGACAGCGCTTCTGCGTCCTGCCGATGGGATGAGCATGGCGGTCCGGCTTGCCGCGCTCTTGCCCCGTGCGGTTGTGGTGGCTTTGGTCTGGGTCCTGGCGACAGCGGCCTTCACCTTTGCCGCAGACACAACCATCATCGGGCCATCGAGCGCCACTTCGACCTCGGCGCCCGCAAAGGCGCCCGAGCTTGTCGTGCCCTCGGTCACCGGGCAGGCCTACGTTTTCGCGAAGGGGATCCTCGAGGACGGCGGCTTCGCCTGGCACCTGACGGGCTCCGTGCGCGGCTTCTCGTCGAACCGGGTCATGACCCAGTCGCCGGCTGCGGGAACCCGAGTCGTGGACACCGGCGCGCCGACGATCGTGCTGCGTCTCGTGCGCGGCGCCTACGCCGAGAAGGGCAGTCCCGTCGGCTCTTCCTCCTATCGCGGCACCAAGATCAAGCTTGCAAACCTGGCAGCGGCGACCGTCCCGGTGGCTCCCGTGACAAAGCCGGCCGTCAAGCCTGCTGCCAAGCCCGTCCTCAAGCCGAAACCGAAGCTGAAGCTGAAGCCGAAGCCGAAGCCGGTGGCGCAGACCAAGCGCCCGCCTGCCTTCAGCGCTCCGGGGGCGCCGAAGGAGCCACTCGACGAGATCACGCTTCCCGCGCGCGCCTTGCGCCTCGAGGCCTGGCTCGCTCAGCGGCCGAAGACGAGCGCCAACGTCCAGAACTGGCTCTACCAGCACGCCTGGATCGTCACCGGCGCCGAGTTCGGCTGGTGGCACGGCGCCCAGGCACTCGAGACCCTGATCCGCGTGGACGCGCGCGTCCAGCGCCAGTGGGGCATCGGCATGAAGAGCGAAGCAGTGGCCCGCGCGACGCTCGCCAAGGTCCGTCGGGAAGCACGATGAGCCTGCGGCGCCTGCTGCGCCGCGTGCGTCGCGAAGAGGGCTATTCGCTGATCGAGATGCTCACCGTGATGGCGATCATGGGCGTCGTCATGAGCAGCCTGACCACGGTCTTTGTCACCGCCTCGAACTCCGAGACGGACATGAACAACCGCTACCAGGCACAGCTCACCGCCCGACTCGCCCTCGACACGATGCGTCGCGAGGTGCACTGCGCCAAGGTGGCGACACCAGCCAATGCGGGCGCCACCTCCTCCGTCACGCTCACCCTGAGCTGGACGCAGTCGGATGGAACGACCTTCAACTGCAAGACCGGCAGTGGCTTTGTCACCTGGTGCACGCGAAACGTGGCGACGAACCGATACGCGCTTTACCGCGTCGTTGGTTCAACCTGCAGCGGCGGCGTCAATTGGGGAGATTTCCTCGTGCCCAGCGCAGGAGCGACGGCCTGCGGCAGCCCGACGGCACTCTGCATCTTCACGTACACCGCGCAGTCGACCAGCTCCTTGGCCAAGCTGCACGTCGACATCCCGGTGAACGTCAAGCCGGCGAAGACCGTCGAGCGGTATGAGCTCGTCGACGACATCGTGCTGCGCAACAGCTCGCGCACGGCCCCATAGAAGATCCTTCGTTCGGGGGACACCGGCGGAGGTGTTCGGCGCCGATGCTCTGAACATGCGGCGGTGGCTAGGCATGCGATTTATTCGAAACGAGCGCGGAATGGCGCTCGTCATGGCGATCGGGGTCACGACGGTGCTCGCCATCGCGGGCACGACCGCAATCGCCTACTCGACCTCGAACGCGACCCAGGCGACGCAGAGCCGCGCCAGGCAGAGCACCTTCTCGCTTGCCGAAGCCGGCATGAGCAACGCGATGGCGGTCCTCAACCTGCCGACGAACAACGCCCTCGATCCGGACACGCTTCCCAAGTGCACGACCAATGACATGAAGTACACGGCAAGCGGCGCGGCGCGCACCTCGGTGTCGACCTGGATGCACAGCACCATCAACGGCGGGACGGCCAGCTGGTGCGGCACGCTCATCCGCAAGGATGCGCTCTGGTACGTGACGTCGATCGG
>DATCNP010000043.1:0-2755 GCA_036565205.1 Solirubrobacteraceae bacterium
GCCTTAGAGCGCGCCGCCTTGACGTCGGCTTTCCCGAGTGGCGGCGCGCGGGCCGGCCGATCGAAGTCGCGAACTAGGAGAAGGAGACCAGAGTGCTTCTTCGCCCCTTCCTCAACGACGCCAGCTCCTGTGCCAGCTACCTGTTCGGCTGCACCACGCACGGCAAGCTGGCAGTCGTCGACCCACACGCCGACCTCGTCGACGACTACCTCGCCGCCGCCGCGGCGTTCGGCGTACCGATCGTCGCGGTCTTCGAAACGCACGTCCAGGCCGACCATCTCTCCGGTCTGCCTGCGCTGGTCGCACGCACCGAGGCGACCGCTTACCTTCCTGCGGCATCCGGCGTCGAGTTCGAGCATGTTGCGCTGGCCGATGGCGACGTGGTCGAGATTGGAAACACACTCGTGACGGCGATCGCTACCCCGGGGCACGCCCCGGCCCACAACGCCTACGCGGTCGCCGACCGGCGCCGCGGCACAGAGGAGCCGTGGCTCCTATTCAGCGGCGACTCGCTCTTGATCGGCGACGTCGGCCGCCCCGACCTGCACGTCGCCGGCGACGCGCACGGTCAGGCGCAGCTGCTGCACGCGAGCCTGCGCCGGCTGCTCGAACTCCCCGACCACGTCGTCCTCTATCCGAGCCACTACGCCGGCTCGGTCTGCGGCCGCGGCCTCTCCGGCAACCCAGTCTCCTCGATCGGCTTCGAACGCGCGAACAACCCGCTGCTCGCGCTCACCGATCCGGACGCCTTCGCCAACGCACTCCTCGTCGACATGCCACCTCGACCGGTCGAGCAGGAACAGATCGTCGCCGCGAACCGCTCCGGCACGCTCGCGCTTCGCGCATGACGGCGCCGGCCAGGCTTGGTCTGCGGGCCAACGCCCGCCAGTTCGCTCTGCTGGTTGGGCTGAACGCGCTCGTCGGCGGCATGGTCGGCCTGGAGCGAAGCGTGCTGCCGCTCGTCGGCAAGCAAGACTTCGGTCTCAGCTCGACATCGGCGATCCTCGCCTTCGTTGTTGCCTTCGGCGCCGCGAAGGCGCTGACCAATCTCGCCGCCGGCGGCCTGGCGGGGCGGTTAGGCCGCAAACGCCTGCTGGTCGCCGGCTGGCTGGTGGCGCTGCCGGTGCCGCTGCTGATCGGCCTCGCCCCCTCCTGGTGGTTCATCGTCGCCGCCAACCTCCTGCTCGGCGTCAACCAGGGGCTCGCCTGGTCAATGACCGTCGTGATGAAGATCGACCTCGCCGGACCGAACCGGCGCGGGCTTGCGCTCGGCCTTAACGAATCGGCCGGCTACCTCGGCGTCGCCGCCACCGCCTTCGCCAGCGGCGCCCTCGCCGCCAACTACGCACCTCGCACCGTCGTCTGGATCGGCGCCGCTCTAATCGCGATCGTTGGGCTGCTGGTGAGCGTCTTCGCGGTTCGCGACACCGGCACCCAGGTCGCACTCGAGCAACAGGCGCACGCAGCGCACCCGTCCGCACACGCAAGCCTCGGACACGCCTTCGCGCAGGCGAGCCTGCACGACCCGATCCTGCGTGCCTGCAGCCAGGCCGGCCTGGTCAACAACCTCAACGACGCGCTCGCCTGGGGCCTGGCGCCGCTCTACCTCGCGGCCCACGGCGCAAGCGTGCGCCAGATCGCCGTCGTCGCCGCCGCATACCCGGTGGTCTGGGGCGCGGGTCAACTCGCGACCGGCTGGCTCTCCGACCACATCGGCCGGAAACCGCTGATCGCCTGCGGCATGCTCGTCCAGGCGGCCGCGCTCGGGCTGCTTGTCACCGGCGAAGGCGCCTTCGCTCCGTCACTTGCCGCCGCGCTGTTGCTCGGGACCGGCACCGCGATGGTCTACCCGACCCTGATCGCCGCTGTCTCTGATGCGAGCCAGCCGCGCGACCGCGCCCGCGTTGTCGGCGTCTACCGCTTCTGGCGCGACTTCGGCTTCGTCCTCGGCGCCCTGATCGCCGGCATCGGTGCCGACGCCACCTCACCGCAAGCCGCGATCCTCATCGTCTCCGCGCTCACCGGCGGCAGCGGCCTCCTTGTCGCCGCGACCTCCTGGAAGCCCCGACCTACTCTTCAACCGAATCCGCCTCTAGCAATCCGCGAATGACACGCTGTGCGACGCTCGCGGGATTTGCGACGAAGCGGTGCGCGATCGCAAGTGTCTGTTTGATCGCCTCTCGTTGAGTGAGGTGCGGGCCGTGTGTCGTGGCTTTGTGTCTCCCAGTTTTCTGGGATAGCGATCTCTTGGATGGGCTGCGACGCTCGTTTGGAGTGGAGCGGCGATGGGTCGCGCCTTGAGTAGAGGGGGATCGATGTTTGCGAGGACTTCGACGTGGTCGGGGTCGGCTGAGGCGCTGGAGCGCTGGGCTGAGCATGTGGTTAGGCAGGTGCAGCCGTTCGTGGCCGGTCTGCCGGGTAACGCGGGCGGGATGTTCCTGATCGACCGCGAAGAGGGCCGGGCTTTGACGCTGACGCTGTGGGAGAGCGAGGAGGCAGCCGAGGAGACCGACCGCAACGCTGAGCAGAGCCGGCAGAGCACGGTGGAGGCGACGGGGGTTGAGCTGCTTGAGCGCGGCCGGTACGAGGTCGTCGCGCGCCTGTAGCGTGCGTGGGAATGGCTCAGAGCTCGACGCCACCGGGTGGCGCTAGGTGCGCGGAATGATCAGCGGCCCGGCTTTGGAGAACCTGGTGGCGTCGGTTGCCGAGGACTGTCGTTTGGGGTTGGAGCCGGACGAGCTGCGCAGGCGCGTGC
>DATCNP010000044.1:0-9756 GCA_036565205.1 Solirubrobacteraceae bacterium
GCCGCAGCCACAGTGTGGATGCGCTCGCCGCGCGTCTGGCGCATGCTGCTACGGGGGAGCCGCGGGATGGCGGAGGCGTACATCGACGGCGCTTGGGACAGCCCCGACCTCGTCGCCCTGATCAGGCTCGCGGCGCGCAACGCCACCGGCCTCGATCGCCTGCGGACGGTGCTGGCCCCGCTCTGGTATCCGGCGCAGTACCTGAGAGCACTGCGCAGCCGCAGCACGCGCACGCGCAACCGGCGCAACATCGCGGCCCATTACGACCTCGGCAACGAGCTGTTCGAGCGGATGCTCGACCCCACGATGAGCTACTCGTGCGCCCTCTTCGAGGAAGCGGACATGTCGCTCGAAGAGGCTTCGATCGCCAAGCTCGAGCGCGTCTGCGACAGGCTCGATCTGCGTCCCGGCGACCACGTGCTGGAGATCGGGACCGGCTGGGGCGGGTTTGCGATTCACGCCGCACGTACGCGCGGCTGCCGCGTGACGACGACCACGATCTCTCGCGAGCAGCACGACTACGCGGTCGAGCAGATCCGCCGTGCCGGCCTCGCGGAGCGGATCACCGTGCTGATGAAGGACTACCGCGACCTGCACGGGAGCTACGACAAGCTCGTCTCGATCGAGATGATCGAAGCCGTTGGCTGGCGTCACACCGGCAGGTTCTTCGCCAAGTGCTCGGAGCTATTGACTCCGCAGGGGGCAATGCTGCTCCAGGCGATCACGATCGACGATCGTGCCTACCACGTCGAGAAGGCCTCGCGGTCGTTCATCAAGGAGTACATCTTCCCCGGCGGCGCGCTGCCTTCGCTGGAGGTCATCACCCGCGATCTTGCCCGGCGGACGGACATGCAGGCGGTGTCGCTCGAGGACCTGACCGGCCACTACGTCGAGACGCTCCGACGCTGGCGCCACCGGTTCGCGGCCCACGTCGACGAGCTCGTGCCGCTTGGATACGACGAGCGCTTTCGCCGGCTGTGGACGCTCTACCTCTGCTACTGCGAGGCCGGATTTGCCGAGCGGCGAATCTGCGACATCCAGCTGCTGCTGGCCAAGCCCCACGCGATGATCGAATCGCGCCAGGCAAGCGCTCAGGACGCCGTCGCGCTGACTGGCTGACCTGTCAGCCCGCTGACGGCAGTGATCCGTTTTTAGGCGGGCTGCGCAGAACCTTGAAACAGGTCCCGCTGTGGATTCGGGACCATGAAAGGAGCAGCTCTTGATTGATGGTCTAAATCTCGAACACATCGATGTTGACGGCGCGATTCGTGAAGGCGCCGATGCGGTAGCCGGCGATACGCGGATGAGCTTTCTGCGAAAAGGGGCGATCGCCGGTGGAACCGCGCTGAGTGGTGGCGCCATGCTCGGCGCGATCGCCGCTCCGGCGCTGGCGGCAGGTTCCAGGCCGCCGGCGAGCTTCGGCGCGGGCGACGTGGGAATCCTGCAGTTCGCGCTCACGCTCGAGTACCTGGAGGCCGCGTTCTACAACGAGGCAACCGCCCATGGTGCGGTGAAGAGTGCGCAGCTGCGGACGTTCCTCAGGACGGTGACCAAGGACGAGAACGCTCATGTCGCGTTCCTGAGGAAGGGCCTCACGGCGGCCGGTGTCAAGCCCGTCGCCAAGCCGAAGTTCAACTTCCACGGCACGACGCGCAACGAGGCGAAGTTCGCCGCGACGGCGCTTGCCCTGGAGAACACCGGCGTTCACGCCTACCTCGGACAGGCGGGCAACCTCCAGACGCCGAAGTACCTGCTCGCCGCGGCGTCGATCGTCACGATCGAGGCTCGCCACGCAGGCGTAATCGGCCTGATCCTCGGCAAGGCCATCGCGCCGAGCGGACCGTTTGACACCGGCCTGCCGGCGTCGGCGATCCTCAAGGCCGTCAAGAAGACGAAGTTCATCGTCGGCTAACTCTTCTCCTCCCGTCCGGGGCGCGTTTGGATGGATGCGCGTCGTCGACACGGGCTTTCAGAGGAGTTGCGGGTCGGGCGGGTCTTCGGGCCCGCCCGGCGTCGTTCTGCGGTGGCTGACTAGCGCCCCACTAGCATGGCCGCCAGTGAGCCTTCGCGATGCCCCGCCGTTCCGTGCCGACCACGTCGGCAGCCTGCTGCGGCCCCCGGAGCTGCTCTCCGCCCGCGCTGAGCACGAGGCCGGCCGAATCGACGGCGAGGAGCTCCGCTCGATCGAGGACGCCGCGATCAGAGACGCGATCCGGATGCAGGAGCAGATTGGTCTGCGCAGCGCCACCGACGGCGAGTTCCGCCGCGCGTCCTGGCACATGGACTTCATATACGAGCTCGGCGGGATCACTCGCGTCACCGACAGCTCGCTCAGCGTCCGCTTCAAGAACGCCGACGGCGAGCTCGAGTTCACGCCCGCCTCGCTGCGCGTCGAGGAGCCGATCACGCTCGACCACACGATCTTCGCCGACGCGTTCGAGTTCCTCAGGCAGGAGGTCACAACCGCGACCCCGAAGCTGACGATCCCGTCCCCGAGCATGGTCCATTACCGAGGCGGACGGGCTTCGATCGACGAGCACGTCTACCCGGAGCTGGACGCATTCTGGGAGGACCTGAGCGCCGCCTACGCCCAGCAGGTCAGCCGCGTCGCGTCGCTGGGCTGCACCTATCTCCAGTTCGACGACACCAGCCTGGCCTACCTCAACGATCCCGAGCAGCGACGGCACGTGGCTGAGATCGGCGGCGACCCCGAGCATCAGCACGAGGCCTACATCGGCCACATCAACCGGGCGCTTGCCGGCCGTCCGCACGGACTGACGGTGACCACGCACATGTGCCGCGGCAACTTCCGCTCGTCCTGGGTGGCCGAGGGCGGCTACGACTTCGTCGCCGAAGCGCTGTTCTCGGAGCTCGCCGTCGACGGCTTCTTCATGGAATGGGACGACGCCCGCTCGGGCGGCTTCGAGCCGCTGCGGTTCGTGCCCAAGGGCAAGCTGGTCGTGCTGGGGCTGGTGACGACCAAGCGGCCGGAGCTCGAGAGCAAGGACCTGCTCAAGCGGCGGATCGAGGAGGCGACGCAGTTCGTCGACGTGGAGCAGCTCTGCCTGTCCCCGCAGTGCGGCTTCTCCTCGACCTCGGAGGGAAACGCGCTGACGCGCGAGGAGCAGATCGAAAAGCTGCGGCTGGTCGTCGAGACCGCCGAGGAGGTCTGGGGCCCCTGACCGGGCGCCCGCCTCATCGAGGCTGCGTGCCGGCCGCGCGCTCGATCGCCGGCTCGGCGGCAGCGAACGCCGAGCGCGCCGCAGGCACGCCGGCGTAGACCGCCGTGTGCAGCAGCACCTCGGCGATCTCGGCCGGAGTAAGGCCGTTGCGCAGAGCGCCCTCGACGTGCATGCCGATCTCGTTCTCCCGCCCCAGCGCCGTCAGCACCGCGAGCGTGACGGCGCTGCGAGTTCGCCGGTCGAGCCCGTCCCGGGTCCAGACGCCGCCCCACGCGTAGCGGGTGATGAACTCCTGCAGGGGCGCGCTGAACTCGGTCGCCTGTCCCGTGGCGCGGTCAACGTATTCGTCTCCGAGGACTTGACGGCGAATCTTCATCCCGGCTTCGTAGTCGGAGTCGCTCATTGCTGTGCTCCAGTCTCGAGGTGTTCGGCGATCAGAGTGCTGACAAGATCGGCGCGCTCAACGCTTGCCAGGTGCGCGCAGGGGTCGAGGATCTCCAGCCGCGCCCCGGGGACGGCCGCGGCGATCGCGCGCTGGTGCTCGGGCGGTGTCGAAGGATCCTGCGCGGCGCCGATCACCAGCGTGGGCGCGACTATGCTCGGCAGCCGATCGCGCAGGTCGAGCGCGGCGATCGCCTCACAGCAGGCCGCGTACCCTTCCGCCGGCGTGTCCGCGACCATGCGCCGGTGGCGCGCGACCACGTCCGGATGCTCCCGCGCGTAGGGCTCGGTGAACCAGCGGGCGAGGACCGCGTCGGCGACGGCATCCGGGCTCCCCGCCGAGCGAACGGTCGCCGCCCGCTCATACCAGCCCGAGGCCGGCGGCAGGTGAGCCGAGGTGCAGATCAGGACGAGGCGCTCGATCCGCTCCGGCGCATTGATCGCCAACCACATCCCGACCATGCCGCCGAGCGAGAGGCCGCAATAGGAGACCCGGGCGAGCCCCAACACGTCGAGCAGGTGCAGGACATCGATCCCGAGGTCATCGATCGAATACGGGCCGCGAGGCACCGGCGAGCGTCCATGACCGCGGTTGTCGAATCGAACGACGTCGTGCCCGGCACGCAGCCCGGGCACCTGCGGGTCCCACATCTCGAGCGGCGTGCCGAGCGAGCTTCCGAGCACCACCGCCGGCGCGTCAGCCGCGCCCTCCCGCTCGTGGTGGAGTTCGCAGACGCTCACCGCCGGTGCGCCGCCAGCGCCCGGTCGATCAGCTCGCTGGCCGCGCCGAGATGGGTATCCGGGGCACTCGCCTGCACCACTCCGGCCTCCGCGAGCCGCCGCAGGTTGGCGCGCATCCGCTCAGGGTCGACCTCGAGCTGCTCGAGCAGCTCACGAGCCCAGGCCGCGGCCGAGCCGACGAGGCCGATCAGCTCGGCGTGCACGCCCCACTCCGCCTGCCAAGCGCCGGCCGCGCGCTCGTGCTCCTGCTCCATGCAGGCGAGGATCGTGGCTACCAGCCCGGGTGCCCGCTTGGCGCAGGCCAGCACCGAGACCGCCCCGACCGGGTTTCGCTTGTGCGCCATCGCCGAGGAGCCGCCGCGATCGGGGTCGCCGCCCTCTCGCAGCTCGCCCACCTCCTGCTGGGCCATCAGCGTCACGTCGCGCCCGACCTTGCCCAGGACGCCGGCGAGGACTCCGAGCGCGCAGGCGAGGTTGGCCGGCGCAACGCGAACCGTGTGCCACGGCAGCGCCGGCTCGGCGAGGCCGAGCTCCAGCGCCACCCGCGCCGCGACCGCCGGCGCCCGGGTACCGACGGGACCGCCCATCTGAACCGGCAGCTCGCCCGCGCGGATTGCGGCCAGACGCTGGCTTGCGGCGTCGATCCCGTGGAGCCATCCCGCGGCGTGCAATCCGAAAGAAGTGGGAAGCGCCAACTGAAGCAGCGTCCGGCCGGCCACCGGGGTCGCCCGGTGCTGTTCCGCGAGCGCTGCCGCGGCGTCCGCGGCAGCGTGCGCGTCGCGCAGCAGCGGCACAAGCGCGCGATGCGCGCTGAGCATGATCGCCGTGTCGAGCACGTCCTGGCTCGTCGCTCCGGCGTGGACGTACTGCGCCTGAGGCTCGCCGACAAGCGCTCTGAGCGCCGCGACGAGCGGCACAACCGGGCTCGCGTGACGCGCCGTCTCGCTAGCCAGCGACGAAAGATCAAAGCGTCCGGCATCGCAGCCGGCGGCGATCGCCTCCGCGGCACGAGCCGGAATCAGCTCCTCCTGCGCGCACGCTCGCGCGAGCGCCGCCTCGACGTCGAGCATCGCCTGGAGCCAAGCTTCATCGCTCAGCAGCGAGGCGGCCTCGCCGCGTGCATAGAGCCCGCCGAACAGCCCCGGATCAGATGTCAAAGAAGACCGTCTCATCCGGGCCCTGGAGCCGGATGTCGAATCGATAGCCCCCGTCGGCCACCGGCGCGATCAGCGTCCGCCGGCGCTCGGCCGGCACCCTGAGCAGCACGGGGTCGACGGCGTTCGTCGATTCCTCGTCGGCGAAGTAGATCCTGGTCACGCAGCGTCGGAGCATCCCGCGGGCGAACACCGACACCGCGATGTGCGGCGCCGCAGTCGCGCCGCCGGGATCCGGGAGCGGGCCGGGCTTGACGGTCAGGAGCTCGTAACTGCCGTCGCCGTCCTCGACGCCACAGCGCGCGAAGCCGCGGAAGCCGGCCAGCTCCGAGGCGCCCCCATAGCCGCCCAGGTCGGCGAAGCGGCCCTCGGGATCCGCCTGCCAGGTCTCGATCAGATGGTCCGGTACGGGAGCGCCGTGTCCGTCGTAGACCGTGCCCGCGACCTTGATCGCCCCGGGCGTGCCGGCCGGGACGGCGCACGGCCCGTCGCTCCAGGGAAGCCCGATGGCGAAAAACGGCCCGACAGTCTGCGACGGGGTCGTCGGGAAGATCAATCTGCCTCCTCGAACGGGATCGCACCCGGGCCCCGGAGATAGATGTCGAACTCGTACGCCGCCGCCCAGTTCGGCTGCGTGCCGTGAATCGAGAAGCTGGCCAGCATCCGCTCACGCCCGCGCTCATCTGGTACCGAGTTGTAGATCGGGTCGTAGGGCAGGAAAGGATCGCCGGGGAAGTACATCTGCGTCACCAGCCGCTGCGCGAACGCCCGACCGAGCAGCGAGAAGTGGATGTGAGCCGGGCGCCAGGCGTTGTAGTGGTTGCCCCATGGATATGGCCCCGGCTTGATCGTCAGGAAGCTGTAGCGACCCATGTCGTCGGTCAGGCAACGCCCGGCGCCGGAGAAGTTCGGATCCAGCGGCGCCGGCCAGCGGTCCCACCGGTGGCGGTAGCGCCCGGCGGAGTTCGCCTGCCAGATCTCCACCAGCGTGTTGCGAAGTGGCTTGCCCTCGGTGTCGAGCACGCGACCCGTGATCGTGATCCGCTCGCCGATCGGGTCTGCGCCGTGCTGGACGAGGAGGTTGTTGTCCTGCTCGCCGGTCACGCGCACGCCGCCGAGCTGAGGCCCGGTGATCTCGGTCACCGTGTGCGGCAGGTAGACCAGCGGCTGGCGGGGATGGCGCAGCGCCGTCGACTTGTACGGGGGGTAGTCAAGCGGCGGTTGCGCGTGCTCGTCCTCTCGCACGTACCGCTCCGGGGTCTCGGCCACCGGATCGAAGGTCGAAGGCTTCTCTGACACCTGGTCGCTCATCGGCTCACATCCTCTCAGGATCCCGGTGCGCCTCGCGCATGCCCGCGACCAACCAGCTCGCGCAGGGCCGAGAGCTCCTCGGCGTTCGGCGGCTCGGTCACCCGGAGCTGATCGGCGACCCGAAGCTCCCATCCTGTGGCCTGCATCACGTCCGCGGCTCCGAGTCCCGGGTGGACCTGGGTCAGGGTCAGCTCGAACGACTCCGGATCGGGCTCGAGCACCCCCAGGTCCGTGATCACGGCCGTCGGACCACGGCCGCGGAAGCCGAGCTTCGCTCGCGCACCAGCGCCGTCTCCGTATCCGACCGTGGTGCGGAAGTCGAGCTTCTCCACGAACGTCCGCTTGGAGTGCGGCGCGATCACCACCACCTCTTGACAGCTCGCCGCGATCTCGGGGGCGCCGCCGGCGCCAGGCAGCCTCGTCTTCGGATGCCCGTAGTCGCCGATCACGGTGGAGTTGAGGTTTCCGAAGCGGTCGACCTGGGCGGCGCCGAGGAAAGCGACCTCGATCCTCCCCGGGCCGATCCAGTAGTTGAACATCTCCGGCACCGAGACGATCGCGTCCGCGGTCTCGGCGAGCTCGCCGTCGCCGATCGACAGCGGAACGTGAAACGGCTTCGCGCCCAGAGTTCCGGACTCGTAGACGAGCACCAGCTCGGGGTTGTGGACCATGCGAGCGAGGATCGCTGCCGTGCTCGGCCTGCCGACGCCGATGAACACCGTGTGCGCATCGGTCAGCCGACGAGCGGCGACGACCGTCTGCACCTCCGCCGCGGTCGCATCGCTCATGGTGCCGCGACCTCGAGCACGTGCTCGTTCATCCAGGCGGCGAACCGCTCACGGTTGCGGCTCAGCTCGTCCCAGAAGCGGTAGAAGTCGTTGTCCCGCGTGGTGATGCCGAGGCTGTAGGAGGGGTGCGAGCCGCCCGGAACCTCGGCTACGGCATCGATCACCCAGCCGGGGATCACGACGCCGCCGGGTCGCGGCTCGAGACGATCGACGATCCGCTCGACGGTCACGATCGAGCGCCGGGAGCCGAGGATCGCCTCCTTCTGCACGCCGGGGATGCCCCACAACTGAACGTTCCCTCCGCGATCCGCCTCCTGGGCATGAATGATGGCGACGTCGGGGCGCAGCGCCGGGACTGCGACGAGCTGCTCCCCCGTGAACGGACACGTGATCGTCTTTACGCTCGTGTGCGCCATCAGGTCGGTCCCGACGTAACCGCGCATGACCGCGAACGGAAGCTGCGCCGCGCCGGCGGCGTAGCGATTTGCCATCCCCGCGTGGCTGTGCTCCTCGAGCTCGAGCGCGCGCGGCCAGTCGTGCTCGACTGCGTCACGAAAGCGGTGCAGCGAGCCGACGCCCGGGTTCCCTCCATAGGAGAACACCAGCTTGCGGGCCGCACCGACGCCGATCATCTGGTCATGAAGGATGTCGGGCGTCATCCTGATCAGCTCGAGCTCGGTGCGGCCTTGGCGAAGCAGCTCGTGGCCGGCGGCGAACGGGATCAGATGCGTGAAGCCCTCGAGTGCTACCGCGTCTCCGTCGTGGACGAGCTCCGAGACGGCTTGGCTCAGGGTGGTCAGCTCGGCCATGCGTGGACGATATCGGCCGTTACCGCCAGTGACCGCGGCGCTGTAGGCTGGCGCCAGGTGAGGTGCAGAGCCCTCAGCGTGTGCGTGCTGGCCGCGCTCGCGACGAGCGCCGGCGGCGCGGCTGGCGCGGGCGGAGCCATCGCGCCTGGGGCACATGCCCGTGATCTGCAAGCTGCCGCGGATGGCGCAAGCTGTCCGCACCTCGGCGCGCCTGCGCTCGCCTCCGACCCACGCGCCCATTCCTTGCGCGTATTCGCGATCCAGTTCGGCCAACACCCGGCACAGATCGTCGACGGCGCGGTCTATCGCCACGCGATCGACTGCGTGATGCGAACCGAGGTCGCTCCTCACCTGGCCAACGGGCGCGCCAACCTGGTCGTGTTCGACGAGGACATCGGACTGGAGACGATCGCCGCCGGACCGCGGGGAGCCAGGGCGCGGGCACTGCTGCGGACAGGCGCGCCGCCGTGTGCGGGCCTGCCCTCCCCGTGCCAGACGCTGGCCGCGCTGACTGCGCTCGACGGCGGCTATGGCCGTGCGCTGGCCTTCCTCGAGCCGCGCTTTCCGGCGCTGAAAACCGAGCTCGGCCGGAGCTTCGTGGCGGCGACGGACGAATTCGTGCGCGTGTTCATGACCACGATGGCCACCGAGGCGACCCGCTACCACGTGTACGTGATCGCCTCAAACACGCAGGCGCCGTTCCGCCCCACGCGATCAGCGGTCGCGGTCGCGGCGCTGCGCGACCCGGCAACGCCCGGCGTGCGCTCGGTCTACGAGCCGACGGCCGGCCGCGCCTACGACCAGACGTTCGTCTGGGGGCCGCGAGTCGTTCACCGTCAGGCGCCGGCGCCGACGGCGAATCTGATCGCCGTCAACCGGAAGCTCCCGCTGACCGCCTTCGAGCAGGCGCTCGGATTCGCCGCCGGGCCATCCGAGGGCGCTGCGGCAAGGGCGAACCTTCGACCGGTCGCGATCCCCGGCACCGGCGCCCGGCTCGGGCTGGCGACCAGCCTTCCCGCGTTCGAGTTCGGTCACGCCGCTCCCGGCCAGGCCTGCCACGACGTGACCGCGACCTATGTCCGCTGCCTTGACCGGCTCGGTGCGAACGTGCTGATCCAAGCCGATGCCAACGACGGCCAGTGGACGGGCACCGACGGAGCTGAACGCTGGCAGCCGCTCTCGTGGATGGGATCCGCATTCCGTGCCGTGACCGACCCGGGCGTCCACTTCGCCTACGCCGTCAACCCGTTCATGGTCGGGAATCTGGCCGACACGCCGTTCGACGGCCAGAGCGCGATCCTCGAGCGCGGATTGCGGGCCAGCGGCTGCC
>DATCNP010000045.1:0-21143 GCA_036565205.1 Solirubrobacteraceae bacterium
GGCGTGATCGACGTCGCTTTCACCCGCGCCGAGCTGCGCTCGGCGGACGTCGCCGTCGTGATCGACGTGCTTCGAGCGACGTCGACGATTACGCAGGCACTGGCGGCCGGTTACCGAAGCGTGCTGTGCGTCGACACTGTCCCGCATGCCGCTCGCCTTCGAGCTGCTGGACGCGTCATCGCGGGCGAGCAGCACTGCATGACTCCGCTCGGGTTCGACCAGGGGAACTCTCCGCTCGAGGCGATGTCGCCCCTCGGGGAAGAGCTCGTGCTGGCTACGACCAACGGGGCTCCGACGATCGTTGCGGCGGCCGGCCACACCCGGCATGTGCTGCTCGCGAGCCTGCTGAACCTCGAAGCGGTGCTCCGGGCGCTGGCCGATGCGGCCGAGCTCGACCTGCTGATCGTCTGCGCAGGTACCGACGCCGCGCCGGCGCTCGAGGACACCTATCTCGCGGGCCGGATCTGCGCGGCGCTCCCGGAAGGCGAGCGCACCGACGCGGCGCTGATCGCGGAGGCGGTCGCGCGGAGCTACGGGACACCGTTCAAAGCTCTCGCCGCGAGCGCGGACGCGCGTGTGCTCACGGCGGCCGGTCTCGGGGCCGACATCGCTCACTGCGCGCTCGAGTCGAGACTCGAGGTGGTCCCGCGCGTGCTGAGCGCGTCGGCGGGGATCGCGACGGTGGGGCTTCAGAGCCGGTGGCGGCGGACGTGCTGGCCACGGCTCCGGCCTGAGAGCGGGCCTCGGCGAATCTCTCACCGGGAAGAGTGCGAGAAAAGGCTCCAATATGGAGGCAAATTCAGTTCGCTTGCGCGCCCTCGGGCCCCCGGGGACCGAGCCACACCGTAAGGCTCTAGGCGCTCGCTCCCGGGGGCCGTTCACCGGCCGCGCGGCGCACGAACGAGGTGAACAGCTCGACCGGCGGCCTCACCGGTCCCACGGCCGAGCGCAGCACGAACCACGGGCGGCTCGGCGGCCCGTCCTTTAGCGCGAGCTCCCCGAGCCATCCCGACGCGAGCTCCGGCTCGACGGCCACCCGGGAGAGCAGCGAGACGCCGAGTCCGGCTCGGGCCGCCTGCTTGATGGCTCCGTTGGAGCCGAGCGTCAGCGTGGTGGGCTCCAGGCCGCGGTCGGCAAGGAACTGCTCGTTCAGCCGACGCGTTCCCGAGCCGAGCTCCCGCAGAAGCCACGTACGCCCTGCCAGATCCGCCGACTCGATCGGACCCTCACCGATGCCAGGGTCATCCGGCGCGGTGATGCAGGCAATCTCGTTGTCGGTCAAAGGCTCTGCCAGCAATCGATCGTCGGAGCGCGGCTTTCCGGCGATCGCGACGTCGACCGAGTGGTTGATCACCCGCTCGAGGACCTCCTCCTGGTTGCCGACGGCCAGCGTCAGTTTGATCTCGGGATGCTCCTCGGAGAACGCCCGCATGAGCGGCGGGACGAAAGACTCGGCCGCGGTCGTCGCGGCGATGATCTGAAGCTTGGACGCCACCATCGCGATCGCCTCGTGCGCGGCCTGCCGCCCCTGGTCGAGCAGACCGATCACGTGGGCGGCATAGGGCGCGAACGCTTCACCGGGCTCGGTGAGCCGTATGCCTCGCCCCGAGCGCACGAACAGCTCGCAATCGAGCTCACGCGACAGGGCGGCCAGAGCCGAGGAGACAGACGGCTGGGTCACGACGAGCTCGTCGGCCGCGGCAGTCACCGAGCCTCCCCGAATGACCGCGAGCAGCGTGTTCAGCTGCGTGAGAGTTATAGACATTTGCCAAGTATTGCACTACCAAGCATTGATAGTCGCCATACGATCGGCGGACGATCGAGAGGCGGAGTTGCAGCCGCGAGGACGAGCCCCCGGCGGGGGCGGCCGCGAGGACGAGTCCCCGGCCTCCGCAAACCCCCGCGTCAGTCCGGCGCGCTGGGCGCCACGCTCGCGTAGCCGCCGACCTCGCAGGTGGCGCCGTCAGAGATCCAGCAGCGCACGATGTCCCGCATCGAGAGGATCCCCAGCACGTCTGACCCGGCGAGCACGATGATGTGACGAAACCCTCCGCGGACGATCGCGGCGGCCGCCTGCTCGAGTGACCAGTCAGCGTCCGCGAACACCACCTCGGAGGTGAGGTGCGCGCGGACGAGTTCGACGTCGATGTCCTGACCGACTCCGTCCGCGTGCAGGACATCTCGCTCCGTGATGATGCCGGGACCGGGAGCCTCCTCATCGATGACCACGGCGGCCCCGACGCCGTGGGCGGTCATCCGCCGCGCGGCCTCGCGAACGGTGTGATCGGGTCCCACGGTCACGACCACAGGATTCGCAGGCGATCTTCCCGTGGCTTGCCGCCACCTCCCATGGTGTCGACCTCGTCTACTACGGGGCACCGACGAAGACCAACCAGACCTGGCACGTGCACTTCGCCCAGGATCTCGCGGGAACCACGACGGGCTTTGGGACGCCGCAGCAGCTGATGGCGGTCCACAAGGGAGCGGTGTGCGAGGGCGGCGTCAGCTGCACGACGGGCCGTCAGCTGTTCGACGACTTCGGCGTCGACACCGACAGCTCGGGGTGGGCCCACATCGCGTTCTCGCAGGACAGCCCGAGTCTCGGCGGCTCCGGGACCTCCACCGGCTACGCCGTGCAGACCGCCGGGTCGGCGGCCGGCAAACCCAACAACTAGGCCGTAGAGGCGCCGCCGGAGCTACGCCGCCGCGCGTGGCTCCGGCGCGGCCCGGCGACCCGTCATCGCCGCGTAGAGGCCGTGCGTCTGGCGCGCGACCTCCGCCCAGTCGAACCGCAGCACGTGCTCCCGGGCCTCGGCCACGAGCTGCTCCCGTGCGACGTCGTCGCCCAGCACACGCTCGAGGATCGTCCCGAGCGCCACCGAGTCACGGGCCGGGAAACGCAGGCCGACGGTGCCGTCGCCCGGCACGACCTCCCGCAGGCCGCCGGTATCGGCGACTACGCACAGACAGCCCGACGCCATCGCCTCGAGCGCCACCAGCCCAAAAGGTTCGTAGATCGACGGCACGATGCACAGATCGGCGACCCGGTAGAGCGAGTGCAGCATGTCGTCGCCGACCCAGCCCAGAAAGGTGCCGTGAGGCATCAGCCCGAGCCTCCGGGCCTGGCGCTTGAGCTCGGCCTCGGCCGTGCCCGTACCGGCGAGAACGAAACGGACGTCTCCCAGCCGGCGGATCACCGGCGCCAGCGCATCCAGCGCGAGGTGAAAGCCCTTCTCGTACACCAGCCGCCCGACCAGCAGCACCAGCCGCTCGTCCGCCTCCGCGAACTGCGCCCGCAAGGCGTCGAGGTCGGCCTGCACCGGCTCGAGGTCGCGGGCGTCGATTCCGTTCTGGATCACGGTGATCCGTCGCGGAGCGATGCCGAACACACTCGCGACGTGGCTGCGCATGTAATGCGAACAGGTGATCACGCGATCGGCGCTGCGGACCATCCAGCGCTCGGTGGCGTGGATGTGGGACTGCGGGTGTTTCTGCACCCAACCCTGGTGGCGCCCGTACTCGGTGGCGTGAACGGTGGCCACCCACGGGCGCTCGATGCTCTGCGCGAGCGCCCGCGCCGCGCCCGCGACCAGCCAGTCGTGCGAGTGGACGAGGTCGAAGTCGTGGCTCTCGCACAGCTCGGAGCCGAGCTCGCCCATATGCCAGTTCATCGCCTCCACCCACTTCACGAACTGCCCCACGTCCTTCGGGAACGGCGGCTCGCGCAGGCGATGGACGACGACTCCGTGGCGCTCCTCCTCCGCCGCGAGATGGCCGCCGCCGCGAGTCAGCACGTGGACCTCCACTCCCTGTGCGACCAGCTGCTCGGAGAGCTTGCGGACGTGGCGCGCGAGCCCGCCCTCGATCACCGGGGGGTACTCCCACGAAATCAGCAGAACTCGCATGGCGGCAGCGGGGACCCTACCGGTCGGGACGCTCCCAGACCGCGAAGCCGTGCCGGTCGCTCCCGAGCAGCCTGCTCCAGTCACCGTCTCCGCCGATCGCCTCGACCGGGCCGTCGGGCCGGGTCGCGACCGCGACCAGTACCGCTCCACCGCGGACGAACGCCAACACCCGCTCGTCGGCCGCGACCGGCTCGTATTCGCCGGCGAATGCCCGCGGCAGCCGCCGGCGCAGCTCGAGCAGCGTCCAGATCAGCCACAGCTTGAGCGTCGCTGCGTCGGGGGGATCGCCCGCCGCGATCCGGTCGAGCCGCCGGCGCCGGAGCTGCCAATCGACCGGCCGGCGGTTGTCGGGGTCGACCAGGGCGCGGTAGGGGAGCTCGTCCCCCTGGTAGATGTCGGGAACGCCGGGAGCTGTGAGCTTCAGCACCACCATCGCGAGCGAGATCCGCTCGCCCAGGGCGGCGACGCGGTCGGCGAACGGCTCGAAGTCGGCCAGGAACTCGTCGTGCTCGTACAGGCCGCCGCAGAACCTGATCACCGCGCGCTCCCAGTCGGTGTTCTGGTCGATCCAGTTGGTGTTGCGCTTGGCCTCTCGGAGCGCCTTCTCGACGTAGGCCTCGATCCGCTCGAGCTCGATCGGCCAAGCGCCGAGCAGCGTCTGAAAGATGAAGTAGCGCTCGACGTCGTCGGGGGCTCCGCCCGAGCGCAGCCCCTGGCTCAGCTCGAGCCAGCGACGGACGTGTTCGGCCCACTCCCCGGGGACCCAGCTCAGCGCGGCGATTCGCGCCCTGACGTCGGCCGAGCGCTTGGCGTCGTGGGTCATCGTCGTCAGCAGGTTGTGCGGGAAGCGCCGGGCGCGCTCTGCGTTGATGGCGTGAAAGTCCTCGACGTCGAGACCGAACCGGCCCGGGTCCCCGCCCACGTCGCACAGCGCGAGCAGCCGCGCATAGCGGTAGAAGGCGGTGTCCTCGACGCCCTTGGCCATGATCGCCGGCGTCGTCTGCTGAAAGCGCGTCACGAACGCCGGCGGGGCCGGGCGCTCGAGCAGCAATGACCGCGCCAGCCAAGCCGGCATCGGCGCCGCGGCCACAGCTTCGCGGTCCTCTGGCGCCACGCGTCCGCGATCGGCCTCGACGTAGGTCCGATACACGCCGAGCGACGACACCGCGGCCGCCAGCTCCTCGAACCCACCCGGCGCGCCCTCGTCACCGAGCTCGCGTTCGAGCCGCTCGACCTCCGGTCTGAACACACCGCCGGCCTGCTCGACCTTCGCGTCGGCGGCGAGCTCCGCGAAGGACCGGCGGTCGGCGGAGACCTCCTGCCAGAGGGCGGTCAGCTCGGGTTCGGCCGCCGGCTCGACGAACAGGGCGCAGGCATCGTTGAGAAACTCGTATCCGACTGTGCCGGTCACGGGCCAGTCGCGCAGGCGCTCGGGTGGGTGGGACGGACTCAGGATCTTCTCCACCCAGACGCGCTGCGCGCCGCGGTCGCGCAGACGCGCGAGATAGCCGGCGGGGTCGGCCAGGCCGTCCGGGTGGTCGATCCGCAGGCCGTCGAGCTCGCCTTCGGCGAGCAGCGAGAGGGTCAGCTCGTGCGTCTCCTCGAACACGTGCCGATCCTCCTGGCGGACCGCGGCCAGCTCGTCGATGTCGAAGAACCTGCGGTGGCGGCCGGTCACCGGGTCGATGTCGAAGAACCGGCGGCGTAGCTCGGGGTCGGCCCAGTAGCGGTTGCGCTCGTCGGCGCACATGTGGTTCGGAACCACGTCCAGGATCACCCCCATGCCGGCTTCGCGGGCTGCGGCCGCCATCGCGCGGAGCTCGTCCTCGCCACCTAGCTCAGCCGAGATCCGCTTGGGGTCGATCACGTCGTATCCGTGGGTCGAGTCCGGCCGCGCCTGCAGCGACGGCGACAGGTACAGGTGGGAGATCCCGAGATCGCACAGGTACGGGACGAGCGACCGGACGGCCGCGAACCCGAACTCGGGCGTGAGCTGGAGGCGATAGGTCGCCCGCAACGCCGCCCGGCCGGCGCTCAAGCGACCCGCTTCAGGATCGTGATCGAGTGCGCGGTGACGTTGATCTCCCCTTGGGCGTCGTAGCTCGCGCTGCCGGCCTGCGCCTTGGGGTCCGCGGTGCACAGCTCGAGCTCCCAGCGCGCGCCCATCCGCCGGCGCGGCAGCTTGAAGGCCCGGTCCTCGTCGTGGGCGTTGAACAGCAGCACGAACGAGTCGTCCTCGATCGCCTCGCCTCGCGGCCCGCGGTCAGCGATCGCCTGGCCATTGAGGAACATGCCCAGCACCGCCTCGCCGTGCTGCCAGTCGCGGCGGGTCATCTTGCGCCCGTCGGTGCGGAACCACCAGACGTCGGGCAGTCCGGTGTCCCGGAACTCGTCACCGAGCAGGAAGCTCTCACGGCGGAACGTGCAGTGTTCGCGGCGTAGGTCGATCAGGCGCTGGGTGAAATCGCGCATCTGCTCGGACTCGGCGGTCCGCGCCCAGTCGTACCAGGAGATCTCGGAGTCCTGGCACCAGCCGTTGTTGTTGCCGTCCTGCGAGCGGTTGAGCTCATCGCCGCCGAGCAGCATCGGCGTGCCCTGGGAGACGAACAGGGTGGTCAGGAAGTTCCGCTGCTGACGCAGCCGCATCGCCCGGATCGCCGGATCGTCGGTCTCGCCCTCGATCCCGCAGTTCCACGAGCGGTTGTCGTCGGTGCCGTCCTGGTTGTCCTCTCCGTTGGCCTCGTTGTGCTTGTGCTCGTAGGAGACGAGGTCGCGCAGCGTGAAGCCGTCGTGGGCGGTGATGAAGTTGATCGAGGCGAACGGATCGCGCCCGTCCGAGGAGTAGAGATCGGCCGAGCCGGACAGCCGTGAGGCGAAGTCGCCGACGCTCGCCGACGCCCGCCAGAAGTCGCGCATCGTGTCGCGATAGACGCCGTTCCACTCCGACCAGAGGACGGGAAAGTTGCCGACCTGATAGCCGCCGGGCCCGACGTCCCAGGGCTCGGCGATCAGCTTGACCTGCGAGAGCACGGGGTCCTGGTGGATCGTGTCGAAGAACGCCGACAGGCGGTCGACGTCGTAGAACTCGCGTGCCAGCGCCGAGGCGAGGTCGAAGCGAAAGCCGTCGACGTGGCACTCGACGACGAAGTAGCGCAGCGAGTCCATGATCAGCCGCAACACGCGCGGATCGACCGGGTTGAGCGAGTTGCCGGTCCCCGTGAAGTCCATATAGTGCCGCGGGTCGTCCGGCATCAGGCGGTAGTAGGCGGAGTTGTCGATGCCCTTGAAGGACAGCATCGGGCCAAGGTGGTTGCCCTCGGCTGTGTGGTTGTAGACGACGTCGAGGATCACCTCGATCCCGGCTTGGTGCAGGGCCTTGACCATTCCCTTGAACTCCCGCACCTGCTCGCCGCGCCGGCCGGTCGCGGCGTATTCGGAGTAAGGCGCGAAGTAGCCGATCGTGCTGTAGCCCCAGTAGTTGTGCAGCCCACGCTCGAACAGGAACGACTCGTCGGAGATGTGGTGCACGGGCAGCAGCTCGACCGCCGTGATGCCGAGCTCCTTGAGATACTTGATCGCCGGTTCGGAGGCGAATCCGGCGTAGGTCCCGCGCAGATCCTCACGCACGTCCGGGTGGCGCATCGTGAAGCCTTTGACGTGCGTCTCGTAGATGATCGTGTCGGCGAACGCGACCCGCGGCGGTCGGTCGCCCTCCCACTCGAACGCGTCGTCGACTACCACCGACTTCGGTACGGCCGCCGAGTCGTCCTCGTCGTCGGCCTCGAAGTCGGCGTCCTCCTCGCCGTTGGGAACGTAGGGCAGGATGTTGGCGTCGTGCTCCCAGTCGACGGTTCCCTCGATCGCCTTGGCGTACGGATCGATCAGGAGCTTCGCCGGATTGAAGCGGTGGCCCTCGTCGGGGGCGTACGGGCCGTGGACGCGAAAGCCGTAGCGCTGCCCCGGGCCGACCCCGGGGAGATAGCAGTGCCAGTTGAGGGCGCGGCGATCCTCGATCTCGATGCGCGTCTCCTCGCCGTCGTCGTCGAACAGGCACAGCTCGACTCGCTCGGCGTGCTCGGAGAAGATCGAGAAGTTGGTCCCGTGGTGGCGGTCCCACGACGCGCCGAGCGGGTATGGCCGGCCCGGCCAGACGTCGGTCATCGGATCAGCGCCCCAGACATCCGCGGCAGCTTGACGGATCCGGCGTCCAGGCGGGCGCCGGAGTCCGTCGCGAGCACGATCTGGCTCCCATCACAGGAGAGCTCGAGCGCGCCGGGCGAGAAGTTGCCCATCGCCTCGTACGGCCCGCGGCGAAAGCGCAACCAGCGCTGTTGCTCGTCGAACGAGATGTCCTCGGCGTCGCCACCGGGCAGCCGCCGGCGGATCGCCAGCAGCTCGCCGTAGAGCCGCGCGAGCTCAGGTTGCCGCTCGCGCGTCAGCTTCGAGCGCTCGAACGTCGCCGGATCCTGCGGGTCAGGAATCTCCTCGCCGAACTGCGCGAAGGCCGCGAACTCCTCGCGCCGGCCCTCGCGGGTCGCGTCGGCCAGCTCGGGGTCGATGTGATCGGAGAAGAACTGGAACGGCGCCGGCTCGCCGTACTCCTCGCCCATGAACAGCTGGGGCACGAACGGCGAGAGCAGGACGCAGAACGCGGCCAGCGGCTGCACGTCCACGCGCAGCCGGTCGCCGAAGGCGCGGTTTCCGACCTGGTCGTGGTTCTGGGAGAAGACGACGAAGTTCGACGGTGGCAGGTCCTCGACGGGCGCGCCGAAGCGCCGTCGGCGAAAGCTCGAGTAGATCCCGTCGTGAAAGAACGGCCGGTGAAGGCACTTGGCGAGCTGGGCGAGCCGGCCGAACTCGGCGTAGTAGCCGTCCCGCCCGTCGGTCAGCAGCGTGCGCAGCGAGTGGTGAAAGTCGTCCGCCCAGGCGGCGTCGGCGCCGTAGCCGCCGCGCTCGGGCGCTCGCATCACGCGCCCGTCGTTGAGTCCGCTCTCGGCGATCACCAGTGCCCGTGGATCGACGGCGTGCACGCGCCGGGCGATCGCCTGCACGATGTGCTCTGCGCTCGAGTCGAAGATCGCGTGGATCGCATCGAGCCTGAGACCGTCGATCCCGAAGTCGCGCACCCAGCCCTCCGCGCTCTGCAGCACCCATTCGCGCACCGGGTCACAGTCGGCGTCGTCGTAGTTGAGCGCCTTGCCCCAGGGCGTCTCGTACTTGCCGGTGAAGTACGGGCCGAAGGCCTCCATCGCCGTGACCCCGGAGGCGCCGAGGTGGTTGTGGACGACGTCGAGGATCACCGCCAGGCCGGCGGCGTGGGCGCCGGCGACAAGTCGCGCCAGGCCATCGGGACCTCCGTAGGACGACTGCGCGGCCGAGATGTAGACGCCGTCGTAGCCCCAGCCGCGCGCCCCTGGGAACTCGGCCGCCGGCATGATCTCGATTGTGTTGACGCCGAGCTCGGCCAGCTCCGCCAGGTGCGCCAGCGCACCGTCGAATGTCCCTTCCGGGCTGAACGTCCCGATGTGGAGCTCGTAGACCACGAGATCGTCCCGCTCCGGGGTCACGAACGAGTCGCCGGCCCCCGGCAACGACCGCGCGTCGAATACGCGCGAGCTCCCGCGCAAGCCGTCGGGCTGCCACCGCGAGCACGGGTCGGGCAGCGGTTGGTCCTCGAGCAGAAAAAGGTAGTCGTCCCCGGCGCGAGCCGGTGCGACTACCTCATAAACCCCATAGCCGGCATCCTCGAGCGCCAGCTCCCGGTCGCCCAGTCGCAGCCGCGGCGGGCGCTGCGCCCGAGGCGCCCAGACCCGGAACTCGGTCTGTCCATCGCCGAGCACGTGCGCACCGAGCCGGCGCTCCCAGGGGTAGGAGTCCTCCGCCGGGCGCGCTGCCGCGCGCGGCTCAGTCCCCATCCGGTATCAGCCAGATCGCTGCCAGCGGAGGGAGGGTGATCTCAGCCGAGACCGGCTGATCGTGCCAGGGGATCGGCTCGGGCTCGACCACGCCGAGATTGCCGACGCCGCTTCCGCCGTAGAACTCCGAATCGGTGTTGATCGCCTCGCGCCAACGGGACGGGCGGGGCAGTCCGAGGCGGTAGGCGGAGCGCGGGACAGGGGACAGGTTGGCCACGAAAACCATCACGCGCTCGCCGTCCTTCGACGCCCGAGCGAAGGCGATCACGTTCTCGTCGGCTGCGTTGGGCTCGAGCCACCAGAACCCCGCCGGATCGGAGTCGAGCTCCCACAGCGCCGGCTCCTCCCGGTAACGGTGGTTGAGGTCTCGGACCAGCGACTGCACGCCGGCGTTCTCAGGCTGCTCGAGCAGATGCCAGTCGAGCGAGCGCTCGTGGCTCCACTCGGCCTCCTGGGCGAGCTCGCAGCCCATGAACAGCAGCTTCTTGCCCGGGTGGGCCCACATGTAGGCGTACAGCGCCCGCAGGTTGGCAAGCCGCTGCCAGCGGTCGCCGGCCATCTTCGAGTACAGCGAGCCCTTGCCGTGCACGACCTCGTCGTGCGACAGCGGCAGGATGAAGTTCTCGCTGAACGCGTACATCAGGCTGAACGTCAGCTCGTGGTGGTGGTAGCGCCGGTAGATCGGCTCCTGCTGGAAGTAGCGGAGCGTGTCGTGCATCCAGCCCATGTTCCACTTGAAGCCGAACCCGAGCCCGCCCAGGTAGGTCGGGCGCGAGACGCCGGGCCACGCGGTCGACTCCTCGGCGGCCGAAATCACCCCAGGCTCGCGCCCGTACAGGACCTCGTTCAGCTCCTTCAGGAACGCCACCGCGTCGAGGTCCTCGCGGCCGCCGAACTGGTTCGGGACCCACTCTCCTTCGCGCCGCGAGTAGTCGAGGTACAGCATCGAGGCGACGGCGTCGACCCGGATCCCGTCGATGTGGTACTCGCGCAGCCAGAACAGCGCGTTCGAGATCAGGAAGTTGCGGACCTCGTGGCGCCCGAAGTTGAACACCAGCGTGCCCCAGTCCGGGTGCTCGCCGCGCCGCGGGTCGGCGTGCTCGAACAGGGCCGTACCGTCGAACCGGGCGAGCGCGAACTCGTCGCGCGGGAAGTGCGCCGGCACCCAGTCGAGGAGCACGCCGATCCCGGCGGCGTGCATCCGGTCGATGAACTCCCGCAGATCGTCGGGCGAGCCGTAGCGCGGCGTCGGCGCGAAGTAGCCGGTCACCTGATAGCCCCAGGAGCCGCTGAACGGATGGGCCATCACGGGCAACAGCTCGACGTGCGTGAAGCCCATGTCGTTCACGTACGCGGTCAGCTCTTCGGCGAGCTCGACGTAGCTGAGGGGACGGTTGTCCTCCAGGGAATTGAGCCGCCAGGAGCCGAGGTGGACCTCGTAGATCGAGATCGGACGCGTCAGGGGTTGCTGTTCACGCCTGTCGGCCAGCCACGCCGAGTCGTTCCAGCGATGTCGCGGGCTCGTGACGACCGACGCGGTCTTCGGCGGATGCTCGGTCTCCTGGGCGAACGGGTCGGCCTTCAGGGCGAGCTCGCCGTCGGCGGTGAGGATCTCGTACTTGTAGTGTGCGCCCTCCTGCACGCCGGGCAGGAACAGCTCCCAGATCCCGCCCGAACCGAGCGAGCGCATCGCGTTCAGCCGTCCGTCCCAGGAGTTGAAGTCGCCCACGACGCTGATCGCCCGCGCCGCCGGCGCCCAGACGGCGAACGCCGTCCCGACGACGCCCTGGTGCTCGCGCACGTGGGCGCCGAGCCGGTCGTAGAGCTCCTCGTGGCGTCCCTCGCCGATCAGATGCAGATCAAGCTCGCCGAGCGTCGGCGTGAAGGCGTACGGGTCCTCGATCGTGAACCGCCCGGCGTCGCCGTAGTCGAGCTCGAGGCGGTAGCGCAAGGGAAGCTCGGCTCCCTCGACCCTGCCCTCGAACACGCCACCGGGGTGGACCTGGCGCAGCTCCACCGTGGCCCCGTCCTCGAGCTTCGCGCTGACGCCGCGGGCGGCGGGGCGAAACGCGCGGATCACCAGGCCGCCGGATGAGGGATGAGCGCCGAGCAGGCTGTGCGGATCGCCGTGCTCGCGGCGAACCAGGGTGTCGAACTCGCCGGTTCCCGAAGTCACTCTGACTCCAGGATGCGAGTGATGCCAGCGACCGGGATCGAGACCCAGTCCGGGCGGTTGTCGAGCTCGTATTGGAGCTCGTATACCGCCTTCTCGAGCTCGAACAGCGACAGCATGTTCTCGATCCCCGACTCGCCCGGGGGGAGCAGTGCCGAGTCGACGTGGGCGAAGTACTGCTGCAGGAAGTTCTGACGCGCTCGCTGTTCGAAGTCGGGAGGAGGCTCGACTCCGCGCATGATCCGGACCGCGGTGGTCACGTAGGCGAACGAGCGCAGCATCGAGGCGACGTCGCGCAGTGGCGAGCGCTTCTGCCGGCGTTCGACCAGTGCCCGCGCCGGCTCACCCTCGAAGTCGATGATCACCCAGCGATCCGGGGTATGAAGCGTCTGTCCGAGGTGGAAGTCACCGTGGGTCCGGATCGCCCGCCCACCGGTGCCGAGGTGCGCACGCATCGTGATCCGCTCGCGTACCTCCTGGCCACGACCTGCGATCGGGGCCACGCGCGCGTCGTCTGGCAGGCGCATGAAGATCCGCTCGATGTCCTCGTCGATCGTCGCCGTCAGCAGCGAGATCGACTCGCTGCTCGGCTCCTCGGGGGCAAAGGCAGGGTCCAGAGCGTCGGAGGCCAGCGCGTTGTGGAGCTCGGCGGTCACCTGGCCAAGGCTGCCCAGCTCGGCCAGGAACGAGTCGGGATCGGTGACCAGGCGCTCGAGCGCCAGCTCCCAGCCACCGGTCGCGTCGGCGAAGAAACGCTGCGCCACGCCGAGCGTGGCAGCGAACGAGCGTCCCTCGTAGGCATACCAGCCGATCAGCGGCGCGATGTTGGGAAAGCGCTGCTTGGTCAGGAACTGGAGCAGCTCGAGCTCGGGGTTGATGCCGGGCTCGAGCTTGCGGAACACCTTCAGCACGACCTGGTCGCCGAACACGATCGAGGAGTTCGACTGTTCGGCGCCGACCGCACGCGCCGGGGCGTCGGCGGCGATCGCCGCGGCGCCGTCGACGTGGTGGAAGCTGAACTCGCCCTCCTCAGTCTCGTGCTGGTCCTCGGAGTAGATGCGGCGCAGCAGGTCGCGCGCCATGTTCGGGTCCGACAGGGCGTCGAACGCGCTCCAGTCCGGGGTCGTGGCGATTGCCGTCTGGCCGGCGCTGTGGCCGCTGGGCAGGAAGGTCAGCGGCAACTGGTAGAGCTCGTGGCTGCCGGTGGCAAACCGGGTCTGGATCAGAGCGAGGTACAGCGGCGGGTCCTCGGAGATGACCGCGGCGTCGTCGATCTCGATCCCCGTCACGTGGCGGGACTTCGACGCGTACCAGCGCTGCTGCTCCACCCACTGACGCAGGGCCTGGACGTCGAGGTTGTGGCGGAAGGCGCCGGCGGGTGTCTGCAGTCGATCGCTCATCCGATCGCCTCCTGCCCTTCTTCCACGAGCTGGAACCAATAGAAGCCGCGCGGCGCGAGCGTCAGCAGGTACGGGAGCTCGCCGATCTGCGGGAAGCGCGAGCGGCCGAACAGCTCGACCGGGTATCGCCCCTTGTGCGCGCTCAGGTCGAGCTCGACCGCCTGCGCCGAGCGTCCGAGGTTGTGCACGCACAGCACGAGGTCGTCCTCGAACCGCCGCAGCACGGCGAAGATCCGCGAGTTCGAGGTCTCGATCGGCTCGTAGGTGCCAAAGCCGAACACCGGGTGCTCCTTGCGCAGCGCGATGAACCGGTGCATCCAGCGCAGCAGCGAAGTCGGCGTGCGCAGCTGGGCCTCGATGTTGACGGCCTGGAATCCGTACACCGGATCCATCAACGGCGGCGCGTAGAGTTGGGCGAAGTCGGCACGCGAGAAGCCTCCGTTGCGGTCCACTGTCCACTGCATCGGCGTGCGGACGCCGTCGCGGTCCCCCAGGAAGATGTTGTCCCCCATGGCGATCTCATCACCGTAGTAGAGAACCGGCGAGCCCGGCAGCGAGAACAGGATCGCCGTCATCAGCTGGATCTCGTCCCGGCCGTTGTCGAGCAGCGGCGCGAGCCGCCGGCGGATCCCGAGGTTGATCTTCATCCGCGGGTCCTTGGCGTACTCCGCGTACATGTAGTCGCGCTCCTCGTCCGTGACCATCTCGAGCGTCAGCTCATCGTGGTTGCGGAGGAACAGCCCCCACTGGCAGCTCTCCGGGATCGCCGGGGTCTGCTCGAGGATCTCGTAGATCGGCGCCGCCTCCTCGCGTCTGAGAGCCATGAACATGCGCGGCATCACGGGGAAGTGGAAGGCCATCTGGCATTCATCGCCCTCGCCGAAGTACTCGACCACGTCGGCCGGCCACTGGTTGGCCTCGGCCAGGAGCACGCGGTCTGGGTAGTGCTCCCGGACCTCACGCCGGATTCGTTTCAGGTAGGCGTGCGACTCGGCCAGATTCTCGCAGTTCGTGCCCTCGCGCTCGAATAGGTAGGGGACCGCGTCGAGCCGGAATCCGTCAAGCCCCAGGTCGAGCCAGAAGCGCAGCACATCGAGCATCGCCTCCTGGACCTCGGGGTTGTCGTAGTTGAGGTCGGGCTGGTGGGAGAAGAAGCGATGCCAGTAGTAGGCGCCGGCGACCGGGTCATAGGTCCAGTTCGACGTCTCGGTGTCGGTGAAGATGATCCGGGCGTCGCGGTAGCGGTCGTCGGTCTCCGACCACACGTACCAATCGCGCTTCGGGTTATCCGCGCCCGAGCGCGACTCCTGAAACCAGGCGTGGTCACTCGAGGTGTGGTTCATCACCAGATCGGCGATAACGCGGATCCGGCGCCCGTGGGCGGCTTCGATCAGCTCCCTGACGTCATCCACCGTCCCGTAGTCGGGGTGCACCTTGGTGAAGTCGGAAATGTCGTAGCCGCCGTCGCGCAGCGGCGACTCGTAGAACGGGAGCAGCCAGATGCAGTCGATCCCGAGCCACTGCAGGTAGTCGAGCTTGTCGGTCAGCCCGCGGACGTCGCCCGAGCCGTCTCCGTTGGCGTCGTAGAACCCGCGGATGTGGATCTCGTAGAACACCGCGCGCTTGAACCACAGCGGCTCGGCCTCGAACCACTGGTGCGTCTGGGCCGGGGCGTCGCCGCTCGTCTCTACGGGCGCGGGACGGCGAATCCGCTCGGATGCCAGCAGGTGGGTCAGTGTCGGTGGTCCGGCCATCAGCGTTCTACCGATAGCACATGCGCCTGCCTGGACCCCGGCTCGAGCCGCACATAGTTGGGTCCGATCCGCCACAGGAATCGCTCGCCCGAGAGCTCGTCCTTGACCGTGAACGTCGGCGCTAGCCCGAGACTGGCGGGCACCGTCGCGACTCCCTCCTGCGGCTGATGGGGATCGACGTTGACGACGCAGATCACCGCGCTCGGGCCGGACGCCTTGGCGTAGGCGATCAGCGCGTCGTTGGCGGTCTCGAGGAAGGTGATGTTAGAGAGTTCGCGCAGCGCGGGCTGCCGGCGCCGGAGCTCGTTCAGGCGCTTGATCATCGGCAGCAGCGGTCCGTCGAGCGCACGTGCCTTGAGCTCGTACTTCTCCGAGTCGAGATATTCCTCCGAGCCCTCGCGCACGGCCACGTTCTCGAAGCTCTCATACCCGGAGTAGATCCCGTAGCTGGGGCTCAGCGTCGAGGCCAGCACGAGCCGGGCCTCGAACGCCGGACGGCCGCCGTGCTGAAGGTAGGCGTGCAGGATGTCCGGCGTGTTGGCGAAGAAGTTCGGGCGGAAGTACTCGTGCTCGCCCGAGTACGCGAGTTCGGAGACGTAGTCGGTCAGCTCCCAGCGCGAGTTCTTCCAGGTGAAGTAAGTGTAGGACTGGCTGAAGCCGATCTTGGCCAGCTGCCGCATCACCGAGCGCCGGGTGAACGCCTCGGCGAGGAAGATCACGTCCCGGTCGCGCGCGTGGACCTCGTCGATTAGCCACTCCCAGAACGCGAACGGCTTCGTGTGCGGGTTGTCGACCCGGAACACCTTCACGCCGGCCTCCACCCAGTGCAGCATCACCGCCAGCAGCGCGTCCCAGAGCCCACGCCAATCGGGGGAGTCCCAGTTGACGTTGTAGATGTCCTGGTAGCGCTTGGGCGGGTTCTCGGCGTACTTGAGCGTTCCGTCGGGGCGGCGATGGAACCACCCCGGGTGCTCGGTCAGCCAGGGATGATCGGCTGAGCACTGGATCGCGAAGTCGAGCGCGATGTCGATCCCGTGCTCGCTCGCCGCGCTCGTCAGCGCGCGCATGTCCGCGAGCGTGCCGAGGTCCGGATGGATCGCGTCGTGACCACCGCTCGCATCGCCGATCGCCCATGGCGAGCCGGGATCGTCGGGCTCGGCGCTGAGTGCGTTGTTCCGGCCCTTGCGGTTGGTCAGCCCGATCGGATGGATCGGCGGGAGGTAGGCGACGTCGAAGCCAAGCTCGGCCAGGCGCGGCAGCTGCGCCTGCACGCCACGCAGCCCGCCCCAGCTGCGTGGGAACAGCTCGTACCAGGCGCCGAACTTCGCCCGCTCGCGGTCGACCTCGATCGCGATCGGCTTGTCGAGGCGAACCCGGCCCTCTCGCTCCTGATCTGACTCCACGGCCGCGAACAGCTCCGGGCCGAGCGCGACGTCGTGCTTGGCGCTCTCCGGAACCGAGTCGTCGAGCAGCGTCTGAATCGCGTGCGCGATCAGCCCTCGGGAACTCGCTGCGCGGGCTCGCTCGGCCGCCGCTTGGAGCAGCACGATCCCTTCGGAGAGCTCACTTTTGAGATCGTGCTGGCCGGCTGCAACTTTACGCCCGAGCTCGTCCCGCCAGGTTCCGAACACGTCGGTCCAGGCTTCGATCGTGTAGTGCCAGCGTCCCAGGCGGTCGAGCGTGATCTCGGTCACCCACCGCACGCCGCCGAGATGCGCGTCGATCCGGTGAAGCTCGGCCTCGCGCCAGGTGCGGGCACCCGGAGCCCGGTAGCGGACAACCGCGCGGATCAGGTCATGGCCGTCGCGGAAGGCGTCGGCCGAGACGGTGACGGTGTCGCCCGCGCACCGCTTGGCGGGGTAGCGACCGCCATCGACGACCGGCTCCGGGTACTGGATCACGATCCGCCGTGGCGGCTGCTCACCGTCCCGGTCTCTGGGCTGGGTCGAGACTGTCAGCGGGTCGTCGGTCGTACGAGAGGTCACTACCCCGAAGGTATCCACCCCGGCGGTTCAGGTAAACAAGACGTTGTGGTCGACCTTCGACGCTCTAGCGGGGTGCAGCTTCACATAACCTCGTTTCCGGAGGGACGGCTGGGGGTTGGGGCGTACCGGTTCGTCGACTGGTTGGCCGCCGCCGGCCAATCCTGGTGGCAGGTGCTGCCGCTCGGGCCGCCCGACCGTTACCACTCGCCCTACAAGGCAAAGTCGGCGTTCGCCGCCTGGCGGGGCGTGCTCGCCGAGCCCCGAGCGACGGTGAGCGCCGCGGAGCTGGGGGCGTTTCGCGAGCGCGAGCGGTTCTGGATCGCCGACTGGGAGCGCTACGCCGGAACGGGTGCCGCCGCGGATCAGGTCCGCTTCGAGCGGGAGTGGAGCGCTCTGCGCCGGTACGGCGCCGAGCGGGGAGTGAGGATCATGGGCGACGTCGCGATCTATGTCTCGCCCGGGAGCGCCGATCACCGGAGCCATCCCGAGCTGTTCCAGGAGGGGTTGGTCGCGGGAGCGCCACCGGACTCGTTCAGCGCCAAGGGCCAGCTCTGGGGCAATCCGCTCTACGACTGGCCGGCGCTCCAGCGCCGGCGCTACCGCTGGTGGGTGGAGCGCGTCCGGCGCACGCTGGCGTTGTTCGACCTGGCGCGGATCGACCACTTCCGCGGGCTCGTCGCCTATTGGGCTGTGCCGGCCGGGGCCCGCGACGCGGTCGGCGGCCACTGGCGCCGCGGTCCGGGCGTTGCGCTGTTTCGCGAGTTCGAGCGTGAGCTGGGCGGCGAGCTTCCGCTCGTGGCCGAGGATCTCGGGGTGATCACGCCGGCGGTGCAACGGCTTCGTGACGCGGTCGGCCTTCCGGGGATGCTGGTGACTCAGTTCGGCCTCGACCCCGACGCGGTGCAGAGCCCGCACCGGCTCGAGAATCACGCCGAGAACCGGGTCGTCTACACCGGAACGCACGATCACGACACAGCCCGCGGCTGGTACGAATCGCTCGATCGCACGCACGCGCGGTTCGCCCAGGAGGTGTTCAGGCGCCACGGGATCCGTTCGCGGCAGCCATGGTGGTCGCTGATCGAGCTGGCGCACTCCTCACCCGCGCGCCTGGCGATGGTCCAGGCCCAGGATGTCCTCGGCCTGGGCAGCGAGGCGCGCATGAACGACCCTTCGCGCGCCGGCGGAAGCTGGCGCTGGCGGCTGGCGCCCGGGGCGCTGACCGCTGCGCTGGCGCGGCGGCTGCGGGAGGTGACCGAGCGGGCGGGACGGCTGCCGCGGGGGTGACGGCCGGTCAGTAGCCCGCGCCCAAGCGAAGCCGGTCAAGAAGCACTGAGGCGCGAGAGCAGCGCCCGGACGGTGCCCTCGGCGGCGCGGAAGGCGTACGTCACGTCCCCGCGCAGCCGTCCCCATCGCGTGGTCTCGAACGAGATCAGTGTCGAGGGGCGTACTCGTATCTGGAGTCCCGCGGGCTCGAGCACCGTCAGCGCTCGCTCGGCGATCGCGATCTGCCCGAGCGCGGTCGGGTGAACGTGGTCGGCCATCACCAGGTTGCGTCCGCGGAATTCGCCCAGGTCGAGAACCAGCGCACCGAGGTCGCCGGCCACGCGCCTCACGATCGCTGTGAGGTCGCGAACGCCGCCGGCCCGCGGTCGCCCCAGATCGAGCGGTGCCGTGACGGTCAGCACGGGCTCGCAGCGCTCGAGTAGAAACGCCAACGCGGCGCGGTAATCGCGCTCGAACCCCGCCGGCTCCCAGTCGGCGGCGCGGACGTCGTTGACCCCGATGTACAGGCAGCCGAGGTCAAACCGGGCGTCCGGCGTCGCGGTGCGCTCCTCGAAGGCCGGAATCTGCCGCTCGACCACGTCGTCGGCGCGCGCCCCGTCCTGGGCGTAACCCGTGAATGGCAGTCCGAGCGCTCTCGCCACCCACAGCGCCCACGATTGCAATGCCACGCCCCATTGCAGCTCGCCGCCGCCGTTGGTGATCGAGTCGCCGAAGGCGAGCACGCCGAGGTGACATCCTGGTTGCCGGGGGCCGTCGCTGGAGCTCAGAGCGCGCGAGCGTAGCGGCTCTTCGATAATGCCCGCTGTGGACTCCGACAGCTTCATCCCCAACGATGGCGCCGGTGACGTCGCCGCCGCGGCGGCCGAGCTCGCCGCGCGAATTCCCGCGCCGCTGGCCCCGCTGGCGCAGCTCGCCTACAACTACCGCTGGTCGTGGACGCCCGGAGGGCCGGAGCTGTTCCGGTCGGTCGACGCCGAGCGCTTCGATGCCTGCTGCCAGAACCCGGTTCGCCTGCTGCAGGAAGCGTCGGTGCAGTCGTTGGCCGCGGCTGCGGCCAACGGCGCTCTGCTCGAGCACGCCGCGGCGATGCTCTCGCTGGTGCAGGACGAGCTCCAGGGCCCGGTGGACTCCGAGCCGGTCGCCTTCCTGTGCGCCGAGTATGGGATCCACGTGTCGCTGCCGATCTACTCCGGCGGCCTCGGCGCGCTGGCCGGGGATCTGGTCAAGGAGGCCTCCGACCGCGCCCTGCCGATGGTCGCCGTCGGCCTGATGTACCGCAAGGGCTACTTCCGTCAGCGGATCGACGCCGGCGGCTGGCAGCACGAGTACTGGATCGACACCGATCCCGAGCGCGTGCCGGCGGCGCTCGTGACCGGCGCCGACGGGCGACCGCTGACCGTCGAGGTGCCGATCTACGGCGCGAACGTGACCGCGCGGATCTGGCGCGTCGACGTCGGCCGCGTGCCGCTGTTCCTGCTCGATACCGACACTGCGGAGAATGGCCCGCTCGAGCGCTGGATCACCGCCCGGCTCTACGAGGCCGACGGTCACACACGTCTGGCGCAGTACGTGCTGCTGGGCGTGGGGGGCATCCGGGCGCTGCGCGCGCTCGGGATCGAGCCCGGAGTCGTCCACCTCAACGAGGGGCATGCCGCACTGGCCCCGCTGGAGCTGGCCGCGCCGGCGCTGCGCGGCGGGGAATCGCTCGAGTCTGCGCTCGCCGACGCCCGCGCACGCACCGTGTTCACCACCCACACCCCGGTGCCGGCCGGCAACGACTCCTACCCGGCCGACCAGATGAAGCGGGCGATCGGCCGCCTGACACAGGACCTCGGCGTCGCCGTGGCGGACGTGATCGCGCTCGGGGGCTCGGGCCCGGATGAGCCCTTCGGGGTGACGCAGGCGGCGCTGCGACTCAGCCGAGCGGCCAACGGGGTCAGCCGGCGGCATGGGGAAGTTGCGCGCGAGATGTGGAGCGGGCTGTGGGACGGCCGGCCGGTGGAGGAGGTGCCGATCGGCCACGTCACCAACGGCGTCCACGTGCCGACGTGGATCGGCAGGTCGATCCGGGAGCTGCTCGACCGCCATCTGGGCGACGGGTGGCTGGCGCGGGCGGCCGACCCGGAGACTTGGGCGGCGCTCGACGCGATCCCCGATGCCGAGCTGTGGGAGGCTCGCGGGCGCCAACGGGGCGAGCTGATCGGGTTCGTGCGCGAGCGCAGCACCGCCGACCGGCTCGGGCGCGCCGACGTGCGCGAGTACGTGCAGGCGGCGGCCCGCGCGTTCGATCCCGCCGTCCTGACGATCGGCTTCGCGCGCCGGGTGGCGACCTACAAGCGCCTCGACCTGCTGACCCGTGACCCGGAATGGACACTTTCGCTGCTCGGCGGTGATCGCCCGGTGCAGGTGGTGCTGGCGGGCAAGGCCCATCCCCGGGACGAGGAGGCCAAGCGGTCACTGCAGCGGCTGTTCGGGCTCAAGTACGCGCAGATCGTCGGCGAGCGCGTCGTGTTCCTCGACGACTACGACCTGTCCTCGGCGGCCTGGCTCGTGCGTGGCTGCGACGTCTGGCTGAACGTCCCCCGGCCTCCGCTGGAGGCCAGCGGCACGAGCGGGATGAAGTCTGTGATCAACGGCGGCCTGCAGCTGAGCGTGCTAGACGGGTGGTGGGCCGAGGGCTACGACGGAAGCAACGGCTGGGGTCTGCCCGGAGACGTCGATCTCGAC
>DATCNP010000046.1:0-9880 GCA_036565205.1 Solirubrobacteraceae bacterium
CGGATCGCCACCTGCGGCCCCCCGCGGGCCGCGCTCGTCGTACTCGAGAGTCGCGCGCGACCGCGCCTGCGCGCGGTCTAGCTCGCCGGGGGCAATACCGCGGGCGCGCCCGCCGAGACCAGCGGCGCCGGCAGCACGACCGACCCGTCCTCGCGCTGCCCGTTCTCCAGCAGCGCAATGATCGTCCTGCCGACCGCGACGGCGGTTCCATTCAGCGTGTTGACCAGCGCCGGCTTGCCGTCGGCACCGCGGTAGCGGATCTCGAGCCGGCGAGCCTGGTAGTCGGTCGTATTGGAGGTCGAGGTGAGCTCGCGGTAGCGCCCCTGGCCTGGCAACCAGGCTTCGCAGTCGTACTTCATCGCGGCCGAGGCGCCGAGATCGTCGACCGCGATCGCCACGACGCGGTACGGGATCTGGAGCTCCTGAAGGATCGACTCCTCGATCGAAAGCAGGCGTTCGTGCTCGGCCTCGGCCTGATCTGGCGCGACGAAGCTGAACATCTCGACCTTGTCGAACTGATGCACGCGGAAGATCCCGCGTGTGTCCTTGCCGGCTGCCCCGGCCTCGCGGCGGAAGCACGGTGAGAAGCCGGCGTAGTGGCGCGGCAGCTCGTCGCCGGCAAGGATCTCGCCGGCATGCAGCGAGGCCAGGGCGACCTCGGAAGTGCCGGCAAGGTACAGGTCGTCGTCGGGGAGCGAGTAGATCTGCTGCTCGGTGTCGGGCAGGAACCCGGTGCCGTACAAGGCGGCCTTGCGCACCAGCACCGGCGGGATCACGGGCTCGAATCCTTGCGCCGAGAGCTTCTCCATCACATAGCGGACGAGCGCCAGCTCGAGCATCACCAGATCTCCACGCAGGTAGGCGAAGCGCGAGCCCGAGAGACGCGTGGCACGCTCGATGTCGATCCGCTCGCCGGCGAGCTCGAGGTGGTCGCGGCCGGTCTTCCCGGCCTCGCCGACCTCTCGCAGCACGGTGTCCTCGCTCGGCGCACTCGCGGCTGGGAGGTTCGGCAGCGAGGCCAGCGCGGCGTCGCGCTCGGCTCGGACTCGGGATTCCTCGTCGCTGAGCGAGCGACCGCGGGCAGCGAGCTCGGCGAGCTGCCGGCGCTCCTCCTCACTCGGCGCGCCCTGGCGTCCGCGGCTGGCCCGATTCTGCTCGGCGCGGAGCTGCTCGAGCTCGGCGGTCAGCGCGCGCCAGCGCTCATCGAGCTCGAGCACACGGTCGAGTACCGCGACGCTGTCGATGCCGCGACGGACCAGTGCCGCCCGCACCGCGTCCGGCTCACGGCGGATCAGCCTGATGTCGAGAACGCTCGGCCTCCTAGCGGCGCTTTTTGCGTCGCTGCGTCCGCGGCTTGGCCGAAGCGGATGTCCGCTTCTTGGCCGGGGTGGCGGACGCCGTCGCACTCGGGGGGGCGGCAATCGTCGCGGTCGGCGGCGGGATCGTCCCGATCGACTTCGTCTGGCACGGGACGATCCCGGTGGCCTTGGGGACCTGCCGGCCCGCGTACGTGGCCACGAACCTCGCCACCGCCAGTGCGTCCTGACCGACGACGACGTTCTGCGGCATGTATGCGCCCGAGAAGCCACCGTTCTCGATCGCATAGAGCACGCGCGCGATCGGTCGCTCGCAGCTGAAGTCGAAGTTGGGGCCGTTGTTGGCCTGCGCGCTGCGCGGATTGGCCGCCGAGCCATGCGTGGCGGCGTAGCCGAGCGTGTGGCAGCCCGAACAACGCTGGGAGAACAGCACCGCACCGTGATACAGCGGACTGGACTGTGAGACCTTGATGTGCTCGGTGCCGCACGCGGCCGCGAGTCCCGCGACCGCGATCGATGCGCCCACGAGGAGGAGGACCCTGAACGACCGGCTCATGCGGGCGTGATCATAATCGGATCATCCATGTCCGGGCTCCGCGCACCCCTCGCCGTGATAGCGATCGCGGCCGCGATTCTCTGCGGATGCGGCCACACCACAGCGATCGGCAGCCATCGCGTGCTGCAGGTCACGGTGACCGAGTACCGCATCACGCCCCAGGACATCCGGGGCCGGGCCGGGCCGCTGACGATCTTCGTGCACAACTTCGGCCGGCTCTCGCACAACCTCTCGATCTCGCTCGATGGCCAGCCCGAGGGATCCACCCAGCCGATCCCCCCGGGTGAGACGACGGAGCTGTCAATCACGCTGCCGGCCGGGACCTACCAGATGGCTTCGACGATCCTCTCCGACCAGGCGCTCGGGACCTACGGGACGCTGAAACTCCACAGCTGAGGATTAGGCGCGGCGTAGAGAAGGAGCCCCGCGGCGGGCGACGAACTAGAGCGGCAGCCCCGGCGCCGGTCTTTGAGACGTTCGCCACCACAACCCAAAACGCGATCGTCCTCCTACGGCGGCAACCAGAGGTGGCCGGCGCCGGGGTGTCTTCCTAGCCGATCAACGCCGGTATAACCAGCGAGGATGCCGAGCGCGATTGACCCTGAGCTGTTCCGCGAGGTCTTCGGGCGCTTCGGGACGGGGGTGGCCGTGATCACCGGGGCCGGCCCGGCCGGGACCGGCGGGATGACCGCCAACGCGCTCTGCTCGCTGTCGCTCGACCCCTTGCTGGCCCTCGTCTGCTTCGAGAACCAGGCCCGTACGCTGACGATCGTCCGCGAAGCGCGGCGGTTCGGAGTCAACGTCCTGGGGACCGGCCAGGAGCACCTCGCCGGCGTGTTCGCCTCCAAGCTCCCGGAAAGCGAGAAGCTCGAGGGCGTCGATCACCGCCTCGTCGACGGCGTGCCGGTGATCGAAGGCTCGCTCGCCTGGGCGACCTGCGAGCTGCGCGAGCTGATCGGTGGTGGCGACCACACGATCGCGATCGGCGAGGTGCAGACGATGGGGCTCGGCCAGGGCGAGCCACTGCTCTGGTACGGCGGGGAGTACCGCGAGCTCGAGCCGCGCCGGCGCTAGCAGTTAGGGCCTACCCGGCGGTGCCTGCCGCGCGGGCCAGAAGCGCCACGATCACGACCGCCGCCAGCGCCATCACTCCGATCTCGCGCTGCACGATCGCCACGACGACGGCACGCTGGTCCTCGTCGCCGAGCTTTCCCACCTCGGCGGCTGACTCGAATCCGCGCGAGTCGAGCACCATCTGGGCGGCGGCGATCCGCAGCTGCTCGGCGACGAACGACACCAGGACCGGCAGCAGTCCGTAAAGCACATGCAGGTCCGAGGGCTTGTGCCCGAGCAGCACCAGCACGCCGCCGAGCGCGATCTGCACGACGATCACGGCCTGGGCAGCACGCAGCAGGATCCAGAACCAGCGGCTCTGGCGCACCCGCCACCAGCACCACACTCCCCACCCGCCCGCCGCCGCCATGAGGCCGATCGCCAGCACACCGACCACGAGGTGGACGACCTTCATCTCGAGCGCTCCAGAGCCCAGCCGGAGGACCCGGTGACATAGCCGCATTTCGCACTAAGTAACACTCTGTTACAAGCTTTCCCCTCGCGGTGGTATAAGACTCTTGTGCTTCGCGGTTATCTGCCAGCGATCGTGTTCTTGGTGCTCGGCGGACTGATCGGTGTTCTGTTCTCGGTGCTGAACCTGTTCCTGGGCCAGCGCCGCCCGAACCGCAACAAGCAGGAACCCTACGAGTGTGGATTGCCGTCGGAGATCCAGCGCGGTTTCCGCTTCGGGATCAGCTTCTACCTGATCGCGATGCTGTTCATCCTGTTCGATATCGAAGTCATCTTCCTCTTCCCGATCGCGGTGCAGCTCCGGGCCTTCGGATCGTTCGCGGTGAGCGAGACCGTCGTGTTCGTGGTGCTGCTGATGATCGGCTTCGGCTACGTCTGGCGCCGGGGAGCGCTCGAATGGAGATAAAGCGCGAGCGGCTCGACGGTCCGGGTCCTCCCTCGGAGTTCCGATCCCGGCAGATGCTGGCCCGCGACATGCTCAACGGCGATCTCGAAGGCGACGCGCTGGAGCGCTACGCGGAGAAGGCCGTGATGACGACGACGCTCGACAAGGCTGTCGCCTGGTCGCGCGGCAATTCGCTCTACCCCCTGACGTTTGGCCTCGCCTGCTGCGCCATCGAGCAGATCACGGCAGTCGGTGCGCGGATGGACATCGCGCGCTTCGGCTGGGAGGCGTTCCGCGCCTCGCCGCGCCAGGCCGACCTGATCATTCTGTCCGGGCGAGTGTCGATCAAGATGGCGCCGGTCATCCGCCGGCTCTACGACCAGATGCTCGACCCCAAGTGGGCGATCTCGATGGGGGCATGCTGCTCCTCGATGGGCGTGTACAACAACTACGCCCTCGTGCCCGCCGACAAGTTCATGCCGATCGATGTCCACGTGCCCGGCTGCCCGCCCCGGCCCGAGGCGCTCATGCACGGGATCCTCAAGCTGCGGGACAAGGTGCAGAACAACCCGCCCGCGGGCTGGCGCGAACGCTACGACGCGGTCGGCACCGAGGAGGTGCTTCCCGGCGGCGAAGACGCAAGCGACGCGATCAACGTGTTCCGAGGAGGAGACACGGCCGGTGCCTGACGCGACCGGGCTCGAGCTGACCGCCCAGGAGCTCCGCGATGCCGACGCCGAGTCAGTCCTCGGGACCGACTTCACCCGCGGGCGGGCCACGGTGATGGTCGACCCCGAGCGGGTTATCGGCGTGTTGGGGCTGCTCCGATCGAAGGGGTACACGTTCCTGGCCAGCCTCCACGGCCTCGACTACTACCCGGAGGAGCCGAGGCTCGGCGTGATCTACGAGCTGCTCGACATGAAGCGCGTCGAGCGGCTGACGGTCAAGGCCCGCGTCGGCATCGAGAACCCGATGATTCCGACGGCGGTCGGGGTTTTCCCGGGGGCCGAGTTCCCGGAGCGCGAGGTCTACGACATGTTCGGGGTCGTGTTCGACGGCCACCCGGACCTGCGCAGGATCCTGATGCCCGAGGATTACGAGGGCCACCCGCAGCGTCGGGACTTCCCGATCGGTGGCGAGCCGGTGCTGTTCACCTACAACGAAGAGCAGCCCTACGGCAAATGGCAGTGAGCAGCGACTACCGGCGCCGTGAGGAGTCGATCACGTACACGGCCGAGCCCGCCGGCCAGGGTGAGACCCACGAGCTGCTAACGCTCAACATCGGGCCGCACCACCCGGCCACCCACGGCGTGCTCCGATTGCTGGCGACGCTCGAAGGCGAGGTCGTGCATGACATCAAGCCGATCGTCGGCTACATCCACACCGGGATCGAGAAGACCTGTGAGGACAAGTCGTATTGGAAGGTGATCCCGGTGATCGAGCGGATGGATTACCTGAGCTACTACTTCAACGCGATGGCGTTCTGTGGCGCCGTCGAGACGCTGCTCGGCGTCGAGGTGCCCCCGCGAGCGCAGTACCTGCGGGTGATCCACCTCGAACTGAACCGGATCGCCTCCCACCTCTTCTGGCTCGCGACCGCTGCGCTCGACCTCGGCGCGATCTCGATCTTCTGGTACTGCCTCCGCGAGCGTGAGGCGATTCTCGACCTGTTCGAGATGTCCTCGGGCCAGCGCATGCACACGCGCTACTTCCAGGTCGGCGGCGTGATCGAGGACATCCCGTCGGGATTCGCGGCCAAGCTGCGGAAATTCGTCCACTCGATGCCAACCCGCGCCAACCAGTACGCGGACCTGCTGGAGAAGAACCAGATTGTGCTCGAGCGCCTCCAGGGCGTGTGCCCGCTCGACGAGGAGACGCTGCTGGGGATCGGTGTCACTGGGCCGCTGCTCCGAGCCGCCGGCAACCCCTGGGACCTGCGCAAGGCCGCCCCCTACTCGAGCTACGACCACTTCGACTTCAAGATCCCGGTCGGGACCGTCGGCGACAACTACGACCGCTACCGGGTTCGCCACGCCGAGATCTACGAGTCGGTGAAGATCGTCAGTCAGGCGCTCGAGGGCCTGCCCGAAGGTCCGCACATCACGACCGACCGCAAGGTCGCGCTGCCGCCGAGGCACGAGCTCGCCACGTCGATGGAGGCGCTGATCCACCACTTCAAGCTCGTCACCGAGGGCTTCCGCGTACCGCCCGGCGAGGCCTACTTCCCGATCGAGGGGCCGCGCGGCGAGCTCGGCTGCTTCGTGCGCTCGGACGGCTCGGCCAAGCCCGCGCGCGTGCACATGCGCGACCCGAGCTTCGTCAACCTGCAGGCGCTCGCACCAATGGTCAAGGACGCCTACATCGCCGACCTGATCGCGACGCTGGCGATGCTGGACCCGATCCTCGGGGGCATCGACCGATGAGCTCGGGTGGGCCGGTGCCGGTTCCCCGCTTCGGGCACGGCTCGCGCGTCCCGGGTTGGGACGAAGCCGTCGATCTGACCAAAGACCCCGCGGTCGTCCCCGACCCGGCGACGACGCCGGTGCCGCCGGAGCTCCGAGAGACGATCGAGGCGGCGATGGCCAAATACCCGGACCGCCGCTCGGCGGCGATCCCGGCGCTCCACGCGGCACAGCAGCTCCACGGCTACTGCTCGCCGGAGGCGATCACCGAGGTCGCGTGTGTGATGCGGCTGACTCCGGCCTATCTGACCTCGGTGGCGACCTTCTACGACATGCTCGAGACCGAGCCGCGGCCCCACCACCACGACGTCTACGTCTGCACGAACATCACCTGCTCACTGCTCGGCGCCGACGAGCTGCTCGACGCCGTCGCCGACGCAAGCGCCGGGCGCGAGGATGTTCACGTGCGCTCGTTCGAGTGTCTCGGGGCGTGTGACATCGCCCCAATGGCCTCGGTCGACGGCGAGTACATCGGTCCGCTGACCCTCGAGGACGCGCCACGGATCGTCGAGGACCTCGAAGCGGGCCGCCCCGTGCTCGAGCACAAGCAACTCCGCTACCGGCGATCGGTGGACCCCGGCGCAGCGGCCAGCGAAGGCGAGCGCTGATGCCGACGATCCTGTTCGACCGCATCGACGAGCCGGGGCTGAACACGCTCGAGGTCTACGAGCGCCGCGGCGGCTACCAGGCGCTGCGCCGGGTGCTTGGCATGACGCCCGAGGAAGTGACCAACGAGATCATGGAGTCGGGCGTCCGCGGGCGTGGCGGGGCCGGCTTCCAGATGGGGAGGAAGATCTCGTTCCTGCCCCATGGCGACATGGAGAAGTACCTCGTCTGCAACGCGGACGAGTCCGAGCCGGGGACGTTCAAGGACCGTGAGTTGATCCAGAAGAACCCCCACATGCTGATCGAGGGCGTGATCATCGCGGCGATCGCCGGCGGGATCGCCAAGACGTTCATCTATGTCCGCGGCGAGTACTCAAAGCAGGCCGACATTCTCGAGGCCGCGCTCGGGGAGGCCTACGGCGCCGGCTACCTCGGCGAGCGGATCCTCGACAGCGAGCACTCGATCTCGCTCGTGCTCCATCGCGGCGCCGGGGCTTACATCTGCGGCGAGGAGACGGGGCTGCTTGACTCGCTGGAGGGCAAGCGCGGGAATCCGCGGCTGAAGCCACCGTTTCCGGCGATCGAGGGCCTGTACCACGGGCCGACGCTGATCAACAACGTCGAGACGCTGTGCACCGTCCCCCACATCATCCGGATGGGGGGTGCCGAGTACGCGAAGCTCGGTACCGAGACCTCGACCGGCACCAAGCTGGTCTCGGTCTCCGGCGACGTTCAGCGGCCGGGCAACTACGAGGTCGAGCTCGGGATCCCGTCGCGGGAGATCATCTATGGGCTTGCCGGCGGTCCGCCCGATGGCCGCGAGATCAAGTTCTGGTTTCCCGGCGGGTCGAGCTCGCCGGTGCTGACCAAGGACGACCTCGACATCCCCTACGACTTCGACAGCCTGGCCAAGGCGGGCACGATGCTCGGCTCCGGCGCGATCATCGTCGCCGACGAGCGGCGCAGCGTGCTCGACACGGCGATCAAGGTGGCGAAGTTCTACGCCCACGAATCCTGCGGGAAGTGCGTGCCCTGCCGCGAGGGGACCAACTGGACGCACAAGATGCTCGACCGGATCCGCTCCGGCGAGGCGACGCCGATGGATCTCGACATCATGGCCTCGGTCCAGGAGCAGATCATCGGCAACTGCCTGTGCGTCCTCGGCGACGCGATGGCGATGCCGATCGGCTCGATGGTGGCGAAGTTCCGTGACGAGCTCGAAGCCGAGATCGACGCCGCGCGCGAGCGCGCCAACGCAGCGCCGCTGGAGGACGTCGTTGCGCTGGGCGTCGCCGACGAGCAGCCGGATGACATGGGCGGCCCCCGCTTCAGCGAGGCCGGAAGCCGAGCGGGGGCCTAGCCCATGGGCCCCCTCCCGGTTCACTGACCGATGCCCCGCCCAAGGCAGAAGCTGATCCAGCTGACGATCGACGGCCGTGAAGTCAAGGCGATCGAGGGGACGATGCTGGTCGACGCCGCCAAGCAGGGCGACGTCGAGATCCCCTACTTCTGCTACGAGCCCAAGCTCGGGCAGCCGGTGGGCGCCTGCCGCATGTGCCTGGTCGAGGTCGAGGGGATTCCGAAGCTCCAGACGTCGTGCTCGACGGCGGTCAAGGACGGGATGGTGGTCAACACCCAGACCGACCGCGTCCGGGCGGCGCAGAACGCGATCGTCGAGTTCCTGCTCGTCAACCACCCGCTCGACTGCCCGGTGTGCGACAAGGGCGGCGAGTGCCCGCTGCAGGACATCACCTTCGGCTGGGGGCTGGGGCGCTCGCGGTTCATCGAGCCCAAACGCCACTTCCAGAAGCCGCTGGCGCTCTCGCCGCTGGTGGCGATCGACCGCGAGCGCTGCATCCTCTGCTACCGCTGCGTGCGGTTCTCCCAGGAGGTGGCCGAGGACTATCAGCTGGTCTTCTCCGAACGTGGCGCCGACACATTCGTCTCGACCCACGACGGCCATCCCTACGTCGCCCCGTTCAGCGGCAACATCATCGAGCTGTGTCCGGTTGGCGCCCTGACCTCGCAGCCCTACCGCTTCCGGGCCCGCCCGTGGGACATCGAGGGCGCCGGCGGCGTCTGCACGCTGTGTCCCTCGCAGTGCAACGTCACCTTCACCGTCCGCGACGAGAAGGTGCTGCGCGTCCTCGCCCGCGACCACGCAGGGGTCGACGACGGCTGGCTGTGCGACAAGGGCCGGTTCGCCTACCAGGCGATCCATGTCGACGACCGGATCACGGCGCCGCTCGTCCGCGACGGCGGCGAGCTGCGCGAGGTCTCGTGGGAGCGCGCGCTCGAGGTCGCCGAGGGCCTCGCCCGCCACAAGGGCCGGGTCGGCGCACTGGTTGGGGGGCAGGCCACAAACGAGGAGGGCTTCCTGCTGGCGCAGCTGATGCGGCGCGGGCTGGACTCTGGCGACATCGACTCGCGCGCCGGCGAGAGGGTCGATCCAGATATCGCCCGGGCGCTTGCGGCTCCCGCGCTCCAGGCGACAGTGCCCGACCTAGAGTTCGCTCACATGGTCCTGGTGGTCGGCTGCGAGCCGATCGACGATGCGCCGATCCTCGATCTGCGGATTCGCAAGGGCATTCGCCGCCGCGGGGTCCAGCTCGCCGTGGCGACGCCGCGTCCGAGCGCGCTTGATCCGAACGCCCAGCTCGTGGTGCGCTACCCGCCGGGTGAGGTGGCCAAATTCCTCGCCGAGCTGGCCGACGAGCTCGGTGGCGAGCCTCGCAGTGACCTCGGCCGTCTGCTGCGCGAAGGCGGAAAGGACGTGGTGATCGTCTGGGGGGAGCGGATCGGCGCCGAGGCCGCCGCGGCGCTGCTGAGCATCGCCGAGCGCCTGGGCCTGTCTGGACGCGATGGGGCGGGGCTGCTCGAGATCCCCTCCGGCGCCAACGGCCGCGGCCTGCGCGAGGCCGGCGTACTCCCGAACGCCGGCCCCGGCTACTCCGAGGCGCGGTTCGCCGGG
>DATCNP010000047.1:0-21967 GCA_036565205.1 Solirubrobacteraceae bacterium
GCCCCCCGCAGGCGAGCCGGTCGACCTCGGGGAGATTCGCCAGAAGTCCGGCAAGCACGTGCGGGCCTGGGCGCTGCCCGGCGACCTTGACCCGAGCACGATCTCGAGCAACGTGTTCACGATCGAGTGGCCGCCTCGGTCCGGGCGCACAGCGGAGTTTCCGGAGGTCGACCGGGCGCAGTGGTTCCCGATCGAGCAGGCGCGGGCCAAGATCAATCCGGCGCAGGCCGAGCTGCTCGATCGGCTGGCGCAGCGGCTCGCCGGCTGATGGCCGGTTCCGACGCGATCAGCCCGACCGCCCACTACACGGGTTACGTGTGGGCTCGCAACGGTCTATCTCATCCTGAGCTCGAGACTCGCGAGGGCAGGCTGCTGTTCGAGTCGCTGCACCCGGCGATGCTGGCCAGCCGGGCGATCGGAGGTCCCTCGCTCGAGGCCTACCTGCTCGCGCGCCACCGCGCGATCGACGCGCTGCTCGAACAGGCGATTGCCGAGCACGGGGTGACGCAGGTGATCGAGGTCGCGTGCGGGCTCTCGCCCCGCGGCTGGCGCTTCACGCGCCAACACGGCGAGCGGCTGACCTACATCGAGGCCGACCTGCCGGCGATGGCAGAGCGAAAGCGGCGCGCGCTGGAGCGGATGGGGTCCGTGTCCGAGCGCCATCGCGTCGTCGCCCTCGACGCCCTGCGCGATGACGGGCCGGAGAGTCTCGCCGCGCTCGCCGCCGAGCTCGACCACAGCGGGGGGCTGACGATCATCACCGAGGGCCTGCTCGGATACCTCCCGACCGACGCCGTCGCCTCGCTCTGGAGCCGGTTCGCGGCCACGTCGCGCCAATTTCCGAGTGGTCGCTACATCTCCGACCTGCACCTCGCGAGCACGCAGAACGCGACAGTGCGGGCGTTTCGTCTCGTGCTTTCGGCTTTCGTTCGCGGACGCGTGTATCTCCATTTCGACGATCGCGCCGACGCCGAGGCCGCCCTGCGCGCGGCTGGGTTCGATCAGGCATCGGTGAGGGCGGCCTGGGAGCTCCCCGAGGCTCGAGCGGAGCGAGGCGGCACGCTGGCGCATATACTTGAGGCATCAACCGAATCAGCGCAACAATCTTCAGCGACCCCGCCTGCCCCTGGGCGTACTCCGAGAGCCCCGCGCTCCGGGTGATCGAGTGGCGCTACGGCGACCAGCTCGACTGGCGTCTGGCGTTGATCGGCCTGACCGAATCAGCTGAGCAGTACGCCGACCGGGGCTACACGCCCGTGCGTGGGGCGCTCGGCCAACTCAGCTTCAGGCGCTACGGGATGCCATTCTCGCCCGCGCCCAAGGCTCGCCTGAGCGCCACCGCGCGGGCCTGCCGCGCCGTGATCGCCGCCCGGATGCAGGAGCCGGGAAGCGAGTGGCGGACCTTCCGCGCGATTCAGCTGGCGAACTTCACCACGCCGCTGGTGATCGAGGACGACGAGCAGCTCGCTGCCGTACTGAGCCAGTGGGCCGGCGTCGACGGGAAGTCGATCGTCGCTGCGCTCGACGATCCCGACGTGACCGAAGCCTACGAGCGCGACAAGGCCGAGAGCAGGTCCGCGGCCGGATCGGCCGCCGAGCTTCAGGGCAAGACGGCGGCGACCGACGGACCGGTCCGCTTCACGGCGCCGTCGATCGTGTTCAAGGCCAACGGCACGAGCGCCGTCGCCGGCGGCTTTCAGCCCGTTGAGGCCTACGACGTGCTGATCAGCAACCTCGATCCGACGCTCGACCGCGAGCCCCCTCCCGAGACCCCCGAACCGCTGCTCGAGCGCTTCGAGGGCGGGCTGACCACCCAGGAGGTCGCCGCGCTGATGACCAGGGGCAACGACGCTTCGGACCGGCGCGCGGCCGAGGCGGCACTGATCGAGCTCGTGGCCTCGGGGCGGGCCGTGCGCCAGCCACTCGGCGACGACGCGCTCTGGAAGTCGGCCCCGGCCGGCTCGGCCGCCGCCTGAGGCTCAGCCGGCGAGCTCGAACGCGAGCGGCAGCGAGTCGAGCCCGTAGATCCCCGACGGCGTCCCGAACTCGGGCTCGCCGTCGAGCGCGAGCGAGCTGATCCGCCGCGCCAGTGCGGCCAGCCCCTCCTGCATCTCCGCTCTGGCCAGGTTGGCCCCGACGCAGTAGTGGATCCCGGCGCCGAAGGTCAGCACCCGGGCCTTCGTGCGCTGGGCCCCGATGTCGAAGCCGTCCGGCTCCACTCCATCGCGGTTCGCGTGCCACGCCGAGACGAGCACGATCGAGCCGGCGGGAAACGTGACCCCACGGTGGTCGACCTCGGCCACGGTGATCCGGGCGGTGAACGGCGTGATCGGCTCGTAACGGAGCGCTTCGTCGACCGCGGCCAGCGCGAGCCCCTGGGGATCGGAGCGCAGCAGCTGCCATTGATCGGGGTGCTCGGCGAGCAGCCGGACCGCGTGGGCGAGCTGGCTCTGGCTCGTGTCGACGCCGCCCACGAGCACGTTGAGGATCAGGTTGCTCAGCTCGTCGTGGTTCAGCCGCTCGCCCTCTGACTCGGCCGTGATCAGGTCGGTTATCAGATCGACGCCCGGCTCCTTGCGGCGCGCGGTGATCAATTCGTCGGCCCACTCGTAGAACTCCGTCACCGCGGCCTCGATCAGCTCGCGCTCGGTGCTCAGGCTGCCGGCGTCGAACTGCCGCTGAATCCAGTTCGACCAGTGGTGAAGCCTTGGAGCGTCGGACAGCGGCGCGCCCATCACGTGGGCGATCACCAGCGATGGGTACGGTTTGGCGAAGGTCTCGATGAACTCGCAGCGCCCATCCTCCGGCAGGCCGTCGATCAGCTCTTCGAGGAACCCTCTCATCGCAGGCCGGTAGCGGTCGACGGCTCGCGGCGCCAGCGCCGGATTGACCAGGTTCCGCAGGCGGCTGTGGTCGGCGCCGCCGATGTTGATGATGTTCTTGACCACCTCCTCGTAAAGCGGCCCGTCGGAGATCCCGAACAGCTCGGCGATCGTCAGCCCGGGGAAGATCGCGTCCTTGGTGCGCAGGAAGAACTCGCCCGAGGCTCGATCGAGCACCATGAAGCCGAACGGACAGGCCGCGAGCCAGCCATCGTGACCCGCGACCGCGGCCATCGCCTCGCGGTAGCGCTCACCGCGCAGCGACGCGTCGGTGTGGTCGAACATCGGCAGCTCGAGCTCGGTGGCCAGCGTCATCGGGATCGGCGGCCGAGCCAGGGGTTGCAGGCCAGCTCCCGGGCCACCGCCTCGGTCAGCTCGAGCGCTGCCCGGACGGTTGTGAAATCGACGTTCGCCGGCGTGTCGGTCATCCGGTGGTAGTTCGACAGAGCCTTGTAGCGGTCGACCGAGGCCAGCGTCGCCGTGGGGTATCCGGCCCGGCTGGGGATCACGGAGTCGGTCGAGTTGCGCGCCCGCATGCCGCGGCGCAGCGGAATCCCGGCGCGGTCGGCGACCCGCGTGATCAGGTCGCGGTACGTGCGGTCGTGGTAGTCCTCCATCACGAACGGCCCCTCGCCCTCGATCAGGATCAGCCGCGGCGAGCCCAGCGTCTCGAGGTTCAGAAACCACGTGCGGTCGCGATCGAGGCTCGGGAAATGGCGCTCGGCGAAGCCGTAGATGCCACCCTGGACCACCTCCTCGGCGCCGCAGGAGGCGAGCAGCACGCGGAGCCCGGAGACCGGGTCGGTGCGCAGGCGCTCGGCGACCGCGACCAGGACCGCCACGGCGGTGAGGTTGTCGTTCGCGCCGGGGACGATCGGGCTGCGTGCGACGTCCTCCATCGTCGCGGCCCCGAGCATCGAGAGTCCGAGCCCCGCGGCGATCATGCCCCGGCGGCCGCGTGCGGAGCCGGTGGCCACCAGCGCCGGCGCGCTGAGCATCATCCACCACAACGGGAGCGAGGTGTCCATCCGCTCGAGCACACCCGGGAACGTCTCGCCGAGCCAGACCTGAAGGCGGTCGTCGAAGATCTTGCCCGTGGGGGCTGCGTCGTGATGGGCCAGGAGCACGAGCGTTCGCTCTGCCGACTCGTCGCCGCAGTTGCCGACCACATTCCAGGTGCGCAGCGGCTTGCCGGTGGCGCGCCGGAACAGCCGCGGCCCGTTGGACACGTCGTCGGCGATCGCGGCCGCCGCCACGGCCGCTGCAGCCCCCGCGACCCGGCGAAGGCGCCGGCTGGCCAGCGCGGCCGCGCCCGCCAGCGCGCTCACGCGGGCCAGCGAGCCGATCGGCTTCGCGTAGCCGTCGAGGAACGTGGCCTCCTCCACCTCCGCTCGGCATCCGGCGTCGCCCAGCCGGTCGGCGATCCAGCGCGCGGCCTGCGCCTCGCCCTCCGAGCCGGCCCGGCGCTCGAGCGGAGCCAGTGCCTCGACGACCTCGTGCAGGGTTGCTTCGGCGGATCCGGAGGCGCTCACCATGTCGCCCGAGCCGGGGTCGATCACGCGGTTTGCAGGTTCTCGAACACCGCCGCGAGGCCCTGGCCGCCGCCTATGCACATCGTCTCGAGCCCGTAGCGGCCGCCCCGCCGGCGGAGCTCGTGCAGCAGCGTGGCGAGGATGCGGCCTCCGGTCGCGCCGATCGGATGGCCGAGCGAGATGCCCGAGCCGTTTACGTTGACCCGTTCCAGCCCGTCGTCGAGATCCCACTCGCGCAGGACGGCGAGCACCTGGGCGGCGAACGCCTCGTTGATCTCGATCAGATCGAGCTCGCTGAGCTCGAGTCCGGCGCGCTCCAGGGCTCGCTTGGTCGAAGGCACCGGGCCGATTCCCATCGTCTCAGGCGGAACTCCGGCGACCGCCCAGCTGACGAGGCGCGCGAACGGCGCCAACCCGAGCTCGGCGGCCAGGTCGGCGTGCGTGACGATGCAGATCGCCGCACCGTCGTTCTGACCGCTTGCGTTGCCGGCCGTGACCGTCGCCTCGGGATCGTCCTTGCCCATCACCGGCCTCAGCTTCGCCAGGCTCTCGAGCGTGGTCTCGGGGCGGGGGTGCTCGTCGGACTCGATCAGCCGCGCACCGGCCCTGCGGTCGATCACCTGCACCGGGACGATCTCCTCGGCGAACGTGCCGTTCTGCTGGGCGGCCACCGCCCGCTGATGTGAGCGCAGAGCCAGCTCGTCCTGTTCCTGGCGCGGGATCGAGTACTCGCGGCGGAGGTTCTCGGCCGTCTCGAGCATCCCGCCGGGGACGGGATGGTCGGCGCCGCCGGCGGTGATGCGGCCTCGCACCAGACGGTCCTCGAGCGTCGCGCTGCCCGATCTCGTGCCCCAGCGCATCCCGGTGGTGTAGTGCTCGGCCTGGCTCATGCTCTCCGCGCCGCCCGCGAGCACCAGCTCCGCGGCTCCCGTCTGCACTCGCATCGCCGCGTCGATCACCGCCTGCAACCCCGAGCCGCACCGCCGGTCGACCTGCAGACCCGGCACGTCCACGGGCAGGCCGGCGTCGAGCGCCGCGACCCGCCCCAGGGCGGGGGCCTCGCCGTTGGAATAGCCCTGGCCGAGCAGCACGTCGTCGATCCGCTCGCGCGGGATGCCGCTGCGCTCAACCACAGCCTTGATCACGGTGGTGGCGAGATCTGCCACCGCGACACCCCGGAAGACGCCGCCGTAGCGACCGACCGGGGTTCGCAGCGGCTCGCAGATCAGGGCCTCGCGCATGGGGAGAGATTATTCGCTGATCTCGATGTGGCCGGGCACAGCGGCGACACGCGCCAGCCAGGCCCGAACCGCGTCGTATGGCGTGAGCTCGAACCCACCCTCGGGCGCGACATGGGTATAGGCGTAGAGCGCGATGTCGGCGATCGTGTAGCGCTCGGCGACAAGGAACTCCCGCTCGGCGAGGTGGCGCTCGAGCGCGGCGAGCGCGCGGTTTCCGGCTCGCAGCTTGGACTGCAGCTCCTCCTCGGGCCGGTGCAGCCCGGCCAGCTCCCAAAAGCGCGCGATGGCGATCGCCGGCTCGTGCTCGTACTGCTCGAAGAACATCCACTGCAGCACCTGGGCGTGCTCGTAGCGGTCCTGTGGCAGATACTCGCTGCCCTGCGCGAGGTAATGCAGGATCGCGTTCGACTCGGCCAACGGGCGGCCGTCGTCGAGCACGAGCACCGGTACCCGCAGCGCGGGGCTCAGGCCGCCGAGCAGCTCTGGCCGCTGCGAGCGGTCGAACACGTCGACCTCGCGCCGCTCGTAGTCGATCCCCAGCTGGGCCAGCAGCAGCCTGGCCTTGTAGCAGTTGCCCGAGATCGCGGCGTTGTAGAGCAGCATGTGGACCGCGACCCTACAACCCGGTGCACAACTACTCTCCCTGGCGTGACGGCGACCGAGGTTCGCGTGGCTCCGCGGGTGATCGGCGGCATTGCCTTCGTGGTCGGCGCAGCGAGCCTCGGTACCGAGATCGCCGCGGCCCGGCTGCTGGCCCCGTACTTCGGCGCCTCGACGATCATCTGGGCCAACACGATCGCCACCGTGCTGGTCGCGCTCTCCGCGGGCTACGCAATCGGTGGGCGCCTGGCCGATCGGCGCGGGGACCTGCGGGGCCTGTGCTCGATCGTGCTGCTGGCCTCGGTGCTGCTGGCGATCGTGCCGTTCGTCGCCGACCCGTTCCTGCGCCTCTCGGTCAGCGCGCTCGGCTCACTGTCGGTGGGCGGATTCCTGGGTTCGCTTGCAGCTGTCCTGGTGCTGGTGGCGATCCCGGTGATGCTGCTCGGCACGGTTGCTCCCTACGCCAACCGGCTGGCCCTCGCGAGCGTCGCGGCCACCGGCACGGTCACCGGCCGGCTGTACGCGATCTCGACCGCCGGCTCGCTGGTCGGCACCTTCCTGGCCGCACTCGCGCTGATCCCGCTGATCGGAACGCACCGGACGTTCCTCGTGTTCGCGCTCGCGCTGGCGCTGGTCGGCGTGGCCGGAATCGGGTCTCTGCGTCTGTTGCTCGTGCCGCTCGTGCTGGCCGGGCTGCTGGCGGTGCCGCCGGCGGCGATCGGCGCCGACGTCGCCGGCGGGCGCGTGATCTACTCGGCCGAGACCCAGTATCAGTACGCCCGGGTCGTGCAGTTCAAGGACGGCGTGCGGTGGTTGCAGCTCAACGAGGGCGTGGCGATCCACTCCCTGTATCGCCCCGGAAGCTTCCTCACCGGCGGCTACTGGGACGACTTCCTCGTGCTGCCACTGGCCGGCGACTCAGGCGTCCCGCGCCGGATCGCGATCCTCGGCGACGCGGCCGGCACGGTCGCCCGGGCATACGGCCACTACTTCCCGGCGACGCGGGTCGACGCCGTCGAGCTCGACGGCGCACTGACCTCGATCGGAAAGCGCTATTTCCACCTCGCCGGGGCCCAACTTCACTTCTATACCGCCGATGCGCGGCCCTGGCTCGCGGCGAGCTCGGCACGCTACGACTCGATCTTCCTCGACGCCTACCGCCAGCCGTACATCCCCTTCTACCTGCTGACCAAGGAGTTCTTCCGCTCGGCCCACGAGCACCTGAAGCCGGGCGGCACGCTGATCGTCAACGTCGGCCACCTGCCGGGCTCGGATGCGCTCGAGAAGGTCGTCTCGGCGACGCTGCGCTCCGCGTTCCGGTTCGCGATGCGAGATCCGCTCAGCCCGACCAACTCGCTGGTGATCGCGAGTGACGCTCCGCTGTCCGGCGGGAGGATTCTCGCTGCTCACGCGCTGCTCGGCCCTGGCCTTCAGGGCCTCGACGCATCCGTGGCCGGTCGCGTCGGGCCTGCACTCGGCGGCGGCCCGGTGTACACCGACGATCGCGCTCCGGTCGAGTGGCTGACGGACCTCTCGATCCTGCGCTACGCCGCCGGGACTCGCTGACGCGCCCGCTCAGCCGGCCGTGGCGAGCGCTCCTGGGTCACGAGCACGCCGCTCTTGGGGGCGATCGTGATCCCGCGGAACTGCGCCTTGGCGACCTTCGGATCCTCGGCCTCGAGCCACGTGCGCTCGAGCACCCGCCGGAGCACGATTCGCATCTCCATCAGCGCGAAGCTCGCGCCCAGGCAGCGTCGCGTCCCGCCGCCGAACGGAAGCCAGGTGTAGGTGTCCGGAGCATCCTCCCCGAGGAACCGCTCGGGCCTGAACGTCTCCGGCTCGGGGTACAGATCCGCGCGGGTGTGGATCACGCGGATCGAGGGGTTGATCTCGACCCCCTCCGGGATCTCGTAGCCGTTCAGGCGAAACGGCCCGCCCCGCACGACGCGGCCCACGCCGGGGATCACCGGTCGGATCCGGAGCCCCTCCTTGACGACCGCGTCGAGGTATGCGTCGTCGCCTTGCGCAGCGCGGACTCGCACAGCGGGATCGTGCAGCAGCATGTCGAGCGTCCAGGCGAGACCGGTGGCAGTCGTCTCATGGCCGGCCAGCAGCAACGTCACGAGCTCGTCGCGGACCTCGCTGTCGGTCAGCCGGCCGCCGTCCTCGTCTTCGGCCAGCAGCAGGGCCGAGAACACGTCGTCGCGCTCGGCGAGGTCAGGCTCGCTCCGCCGCCGCGCGATCTCCGGGTAGAGGATCTCGTCGACCGCGCGCTTTCGCTGCTCGAAGTCGATCGCCGCGCGCCGGTCTGTTCGTCCGCGGATAGCGGCGGCCAGCACCAGCATTCCCCGTGGTCGCGATAGCGGCTCGATCATCCTCCGCAGCCGGGTGCGCAGCTCGTCCTCGGCAGCCCCGGGCTGATAGCCGAAGACGACCCGCAGGATCACGCGCAGCGTCAGCGACTGCATCGTCGGCAGCAGCGCGAACGACTCGCGCACCGGCCAGGAGTCGATCTCCGCGTCGGTCGCGTCGCGCATCGCCTGCTCATAGCCGAGCAGCCGGCTGCCGTGGAACGGCGGCAGCATCAGCCGCCGGTGGCGCAGGTGCTCGGCCTCGTCGAGCAGCAGCACCGAGCGCTCTCCCAGCACGGGCCCGAGCAGCGCGTTCGCCTCACCGGCGTGAAGCTGGGTGCTTGATCCGCGGAACACCTGCTTTACGAGCTCCGGGTCGAAGACCATCACGAAGCGCTCGTCGAACAGCGTGCCGAGCGTGACCACGTCGCCGTAGCGCCGTTGCAGGGCGGCGAGGAAACGCGGACCGAAGAGCAGGAAGCCGGCGGTCTGGACGACGCGCGGCAGTCGCGGTCCCGGGGGCATGGAGCTTGTCATTGCACCGATCGTGCCACACCCCGAGCGCCATCGCCAAAGCGAACGCTAACGCGAAGCCCGCAGACCATTTAATCCCCGCTTAGCCGGTCAAAAGAGGCTTGTGCAGGCGCACCCTATGTCGTTTCCAACCCAGCTGCTCGGCGCGGGCTCAGCCCATGCCGGCGCACTATCGCTTCGAGCACCCCAGATGCGTGAGACTTTTCTGACGTTCGGTCGGCCCCTGATCTCCGAGGCCGAGATCGACGAGGTCGTCGACTCGCTGCGTTCGGGCTGGATCGGCACGGGCCCCAAGGTCCATCGTTTCGAGACGATGCTCGGCGAGTATCTGGGCGTACCCAACTGCCGCTGCGTCTCCTCCTGCACGGCGGCGCTGATCCTGGCCATGCAGGTCCTCGGGATCGGGGCCGGGGACGAGGTGCTCGTCCCGGCGATGACCTTCGTGGCGTCGGCGAACGCGGTCGAGCACGCCGGCGCAAGGCCCGTCCTGGTGGACTGCAGGCTCGACACCGGGCTGATCGACTTCGATGCCGCCCAGGCGGCGATCACGCCTAGCACCCGGGCGATCATGCCGGTGCACCTGGCCGGACGCCCGGTCGACATGGCCCGGCTGGGCGAGCTGCGCGATCGCCACGGATTGCTGGTGATCGAGGACGCCGCGCACGCTCTGGGGGCCGAGTGGCAGGGCCGCCGGATCGGCGATTTCGGAAACCTGACCGCGTTCTCGTTCTACGTGACGAAGAACATCACGACGATCGAGGGCGGCGCGATTGTGGCCGAGTCGGCCGAGCTGGCGGCTGAAGTCGAGCGCCTCGCGCTCCACGGTCTCAGCCTCGGCGCGTGGCAGCGCTTCTCCGACGCCGGGTTCCGGCATTACGAGGTCGTTCGGCCCGGCTTCAAGTTCAACATGACCGACGTCCAGGCCGCGATCGGGATTCATCAGCTCCCGCAGCTCGACCACTGGATCGGCGTCCGGGCAGCGCTGTGGGCACGCTACGACGAGTTGCTCGCCGGACTCCCCCTGCAGCTGCCTGCCCCTGTGGAATCCGGCTCGCGGCACGCCCGCCACCTCTACCAGGTGCTGGTCGAGCCGGACGCTCCGCTCACCCGCGACGAGCTGCTCGAGGGGTTGACGGAGCGCAAGATCGGCGCCGGCGTCCATTACCGCGGCGTGCACCTGCACCCCTATTACCGCGATACGTACGGGCTCGCGCCCGGAGATTTCCCCGTCGCGAGTGCGATCTCGGACCGCACCCTCAGCCTTCCGCTTGCTCCGAACGTGAGTGAGGCCGATCAGGACGACGTCGTCGTCGCGCTCGCGGAGCTGCTCAGCCGATGAGCGCCTCGGACAGCACGGCCCCGAGCCAACGCTGGCCCACGGCCGGTCTCAACGTCCGCGCGATCAGCGCCGAGCGCTGGATGCTGCTCGGCCTGATCACGCTCGCCGCGATGATCCGGATCGTGATCATCAACAACCAGAGCTTCTGGGCGGATGAGGCGCTCACCGCATACGAGGCGCGGCTCCCGTTCGGGGCGATGGTGAACACGGTTCTCCACGTCGAGACGACCCCGCCGCTCTACTTCGTCCTCATCTGGCTCTGGGCGAAGCTGTTCGGCACGTCCGAGATCGCCCTGCGCTCGATCTCGGCGATCGCCGGCGTGGTGCTGGTCCCGATCACCTACGCCGCTGCCCGCGAGCTCGTGTCCCGCTGGGCCGGCCTGCTCGCCGCGGCGCTCGTTGCAGTCAACCCGTTCATGGTCTGGTACTCGCAGGAGGCGCGTTCGTACATGCTGGTGGCGACGCTCGCCGGCGCGTCGTTCCTGTGGTTCACCCGCGCGCTACGGGATCCGTCACGACGCAACCTCGCCTGGTGGGCGGCCTGTTCCTCGGCAGCCTTGATGACGCACTTCTTCGCCGGTTTCGTCGTCCTGCCCGAGGCGCTGTGGCTGCTGTGGACGCTGCGCACGTGGGAGGTCAAAGTCGCGGTCGCGGTGGTTGGGCTCGTCCAGGCGGCGATGCTGCCGTTCGCGGTGTTCGACACCAATGCGGCGCATGGCACGAGCTGGATCGGGAGCATCCCGATCCTGAACCGGCTCTCGATGGCCGTGAGCGAGTGGGGCGGGGCCAACATCTATCGAGTGGTCAACGTGCTCCAGGGCCTGCTGATCGGTGCGGCCCTGATTCTGCTCGGTGTCATCGTGCTTCTGCGCGGCAGTGACGCGCGCACGCGCGCAGCGGCCAAGATCGCCGGCGGGATCGTCGTCTTCGCCTTCGCCGCGCCGCTCGTGCTCGGTCTCGCCGGCTACGACTACTTTCTCTCGCGCAACATGATCCCGGCGTTCGTGCCGGTGGCGGTCCTGGTGGCCGCCGTGTGCGTGGCGCCTCGCGCTCGTGTGCTCGGTGGCGCTCTCGCGGCGGCATTGCTGGTCGCGTTCGTGCTGTTGACGATCGACGTGCAGACGCACGCCTATCTGCAGCGTGCCAACTGGCGTGCGGTGGCGCACTCGCTTGGCCCCGCGCAGCAGCCACGAGCGATCCTGGTCTCGGGCGGGACGGCGGCTCAGGCGCTCAAAATCTACTTTCCCGGCGTGCATTGGGTGCAGTCGCGCAACCGTCCGGTTCTGGTCAGCGAGATCGACATCATCGGTGCCAGAAAGCACATGGTGCTCGCGGGGAAGGGGACCCGTGTGACGGGCAGCGGACGGCTCGTGCCGAAGATAGGCAGGTCCTTGCCCCGAACCACCGCGCCGCCGGGCGCGACGCTGCTGACGCGCTACCGGTTCCAGGCCTGGGTGGTGGCCCGTTTCCAGCTGTCGAAGCCGATGCTGCTGAGTCCGGCAAGGCTCGTTGCGATCGCTCCTCGGTACTACATTCAGACGCCACGCGCGCTGCTTGTCATGACTCAGCCTCGGGCGGGCTGACCGCATGACGGGGACGCCCCCGGGCGCCGTGGAGCCCGACTCCGTGGGGCTGAGCGTCGTCGTACCGGTGTACGCATGCGCCGGATGCCTGGAGGCGCTGCACGAGCGCCTGACGCGCAGCATCTCGGAGCTCGTCGATCACTACGAGCTCGTGTTCGTCGACGACCGCAGCGTCGACGACGGATGGGCCGTGCTCCAGCGGCTCGCCCGCGCGGACGAGCACGTGCGTGCGTTCCGCCTCTCGCGTAACTTCGGTCAGCACGCGGCGATCACGGCTGGACTCGCCCAGGCACGGGGCCGGTGGGCGGTGGTGATGGACTGCGACCTCCAGGAGGCGCCCGAGGACATTCCCCGGCTCTGGGCGGCGCGCGGGGGCTATGACATCGTCCGCTCGATCCGCCGCGGGCGCCGCCATCCGAGGCTCAAGCGGTGGGGCAGCCGGGCCTACCGCAAGCTGACGCTCGAGACCGACATCCGTCCCGACTACAGCACCCTGAGTCTGATCTCCCGGCGGGTGATCGACGCCTTCCTGCGCCTGCGCGACCGCGACCGTGAGTACATGATCGTGCTCGACTGGCTGGGCTTCGACTCGACGACGGTCGAGATCGAGCACGCGGTCCGCCACGAGGGAGAGAGCGGGTACAGCGTTGCGCGCCTGGTCCGGGTGGCGCTCGACGGAATGTTCTTCCGCAGCACCGTGCTGCTGAGGGTCGTGGTGCTGGTCGGATTCCTGGTCGCGTCGGTCGGCATCCTGGTCGCCGCCTACGAGGTCATCGACTACTTCGCCGAGCCCAACAGCAGCGTTCCGGGCTACACGAGCCTCGCGGTGTTGCTGCTCGTGCTGGCCGGATTCATCATCGTCAGCGTCGGCGTGGTCGGGCTCTACGTCGGGAGGATCTTCGAGCAGGTCAAGGGTCGGCCGCTGTTCCTGATCGACAGCACCGCCGAAGGTCCGCTGGGCCCGGAGCCGCCGCAGACGATGCTCACCGAGACGGACGTAGCACGAACACCTTCTCGCGGCCCCCGGGAATAGTGAAAGCCGCGAGCTGGTCGTAGTCCGCCATCAGCCGGTCCAGCGCGGCCTCATCGAGCCGGTTCGCGTGCCCGCCGACCCCCGGGTCGGCCGCGCGCCGGCCGATCAGCGCGACTCCCGGCACCCGGCTGCTGGCCAGGTTGCGGATCGGCTCCGAGACGACCACGCGTTCGCGGGCTGCCGCCAGCATGCGCTCGAGGATCCGCTCGGGCTCGGGCAGGAAGTGGTAGAGACTGGCCTGCATCAGCACAACGTCGGCGCGGGGCAGCGGCGCCGCGTCGCGGCCGAGGTCGAGCCGGCGGGCATCGACGCCCTCACGCTGGAGGCGGGCCACGAAGCCGTCGTTGACGTCCAGCCCGACGTAGCTGCCGACTCGCCCGCGGAGGTGGCGGCGGTACAGGGTTCCGGGGCCGCAGCAGCACTCGAGCACGGAGGCACCGTCTGGGACCTGGTCGGCGACGAGCGCCAGCCGGTCTCCGTAGTGGCGGCCGTAGAGCACGCGCATCAGCAGCTCGTAGCCGCCAGCGCTGCGGTAGACGAGGCTGGTCAACGGTGAGGCCCGGCCGACTGCGAGGACGCCGCCCTGGGATCGAGGTCGGCCAGCGACAGCGCGTGCGCGGGCGGCCCGGCGACGTGCTCGCGGCTGCTCAGCAGCAGGTCAGGCCCGACGTGCAGCAGCTGGGCCGGTTCGACTGGCCGCCAGCCGGGATCCTCGTCCATCCGCTCGGTGGCGATCACCACCGCCGGCCGGCTCGCCATCTCACCGGCGCGGACGCGGATCGTGCCGCGTAAGCTCGCCTGGTCGAGGTGACGGGCACCGCCGCCGGAGCCGCCGGCATCGCGCTCGAGCACGTAGAGCTCGTGCGTCTCGGGGTAGCGCAGCGCCCAGACGTCCTCGGGCGTCGTGAGGACCAGGTTGAGCGCGAATACCGGGACGTTGGCGGCCAGCCAGTTGACCGCCCGCACGATTCCCTCGCCGACGTCACCGGCAATCTCGGTCTCGCGCGTGATCAGCGCGAAATAGCGCTCGGAATCAGTCTCTCCGTGGACGTAGCTCATCGCGTCGCCCAGCTCCTGCTCGAGCCGGTCGATGCCCCCGATCACGCCGTTGTGGGCGAACAGCCGGCCGTGCTGCTCGAATGGGTGCGTGTTCTCCATCGTGAGCGCGCCGCCCGAGGAGTAGCGGACGTGGGCGACGAACGTCCCCGAGCTGACCTCGCGTGCCTGGTTGGCGAACTGCTTGTCCTCGTAGGCCGCCAGCGGCTGCTTGGCGATCACCGGGGTGCCGTCGGGCGCGAAGCTGCCCAGTCCGGTGCCGTCCGGCTCCCGGCGGCTCTGCTCGGCGAGCGAATCGGGCGCTTCGAGCAGCCAGAAGGTCGCCCGCACCGGCTCGCGGCCCCCACTCATACCGAAAAGGCGGCACATTGCGACCCCGACGGTAGCGGGCCGCGAGCGCTCGTAGCGATCGTCTGAGTGGCTGTCAGAGTAATTTCAAGCTCGTCTGCCATCGTGGGCTGACACGAAAAAGGCGGTATCGAGATGAAGTTCCTGCGCACAGCTTCGACACGACGGCTCCTGGCCAGCCTCGCCGGCGCGCTCGTCGTCGTCGCCGCGGGCACCGCGATTGCGGTCGCGGCATCTGGGAGCGGACCGGTTCCGGCCAAGACTTCACTCGCCAAAGCGGCCCGCCGGGCGCTCGCCGCCGGCCAGGTCAGCGGGATCTCGGCGCGGATCAGCTTCACCAACCACCTGATCTCCTCAACTGACGTCCAGGGCTCCGATCCGATCCTGACCGGCGCCTCGGGACGGCTCTGGCTCTCGAGCGCGCATCGCCTCAGGCTCGAGCTCCAGTCCGACAACGGTGACGCCCAGATCGTGCTCAACGGTCGCTCGTTCTGGATCTCCGAGCCGACGTCGAACACCGTCTACGAGGGCACGCTGCCGCCGCAGGCTGCGTCGAAGCAGAAGTCGGCGCCGGCCAACGATGCGATTCCCAGCGTCGCCAGGATCCAGTCGGAGCTGAACCGGCTGATGGGGCACGTCAATCTTTCCGGCGCGATACCCGGCGACATCGCCGGCCGGCCGGCGTACACCGTGAGCGTCTCGCCCAAGCACGACGGCGGCCTGCTCGGATCGGCGAAGCTGGCCTGGGACGCGATACGCGGCGTGCCGCTTCGCTTTGCCATCTACGCGCGCGGCTCGAGCACGCCGGTGATCGAGCTGAAGGCCACGCAGATCTCCTACGGGCCGGTCAAGGCCTCGACGTTCTCGGTCTCGCCGCCGGCGGGGGCGAAGGTGGTCAAGATCTCGATGCCGACCGGCAAGGCCCGGGCTGCGGACGCTGCTCATAGCGCCCGCAAGCACCGGCGCGCGGCTCACGTCTCGGGGATTGCGGCCGTGTCCAAGAAGCTCCCATTCGCGCTCGACGCGCCCAAGTCGCTTGTGGGTCTGCCGCGCCGTGGGGTCTCGCTGCTCGAAATGAGCGGCCACCCGGCCGCGCTCGTGACCTACGGGCAGAATCTCGGCGGAATCGCCGTGATCGAGCAGGCCGCCGACCCGAGCGCGAGCGCCGCCCCGAAGACCAGCGCAGACCACCGGGGCCTCAGCCTGCCGACCGTCTCGATCAATGGCAGAACCGGCCAGGAGCTCGATACCGCGCTGGGCACGCTGGTCCGCTTCACCCGCGGCAAGGTGGCGTTCATCGTCGTCGGCTCGGTGCCCGCGGTGGCGGCCGAGCACGCGGCGCGCGGACTATGACCGCGATCGCCGGGGTCAGACGATGACCGAGGCGATCGCGGTGGCCGGCGGGCCGGACGAGGGACCGCCGATCGAGGTCCGCGGCCTCGTCAAGCGCTATGGCGAGCTCACGGCAGTCGCCGGCGTCGACCTGACGGTCAACGCCGGCGACGTTTACGGCTATCTCGGGCCAAACGGCGCCGGTAAGACCACCTCGTTGCGGATGATGCTCGGCCTGATCAGGCCCACCGAGGGGAGCGTGCGGCTGTTCGGGCGCGACCCGCAGGCGAGCGTGCACGCGCTGCAGGGCGTGGCCGGATTCGTCGAGGCGCCGACGTTCTACCCGTACCTGAACGCGCGGCGAAACCTCGAGCTGCTGGCGGCCTTCGACGGCGACGGCGCCGCCGAGCGGATCGACGCGGCGCTCGAGACGGTCGAGCTGACCGACCGCGCGAAGGATCGAGTCGGCGGCTACTCGCACGGCATGCGCCAGCGCCTGGGGATCGCCGGAGCGCTGCTTCGTGATCCCAAGCTGCTGCTGCTCGACGAGCCGGCAACCGGCCTGGACCCGGCCGGGATGCGCGACATGCGGCTGCTGATCAGGCGGCTCGCCGACGACGGGATGACCGTCCTGCTCTCGAGCCACATCCTGACCGAGGTCGAGGATGTCTGCAATCGCGTCGCGATCGTGCGCAACGGCAAGATCGTCTATGAGGGCGAGATCGCCGACCTCAAACGGGGGGCGGGGACGGTCTACCGCCTGGAGACGACCGACGACGAGCGCGCGATCGACGTCTGCCGGGCTCAGCCCGGAGTCGCCGACGTTCGGATCGAACACGGACGCATCTGCTTCAGCGCCGACGAGCGCGCGGTGGCAGAGCTCTCCCAGGCGCTCGTTGAAGCCGGCGCGCTGATCCACGCGCTCGCGCCCCAGTCGGTCACGCTCGAGGACCTGTTCTTCTCGCTCACCGAGGGTGAGCCCGCTGACGCCGGGCCGCCCGCCCCCGTCCCGGCCGACCCCGTGCAGGCGCGCTGATGCCGGGAGTCGCAACCGTATACCGCTGGGAGCTGTTCAAGCTCCGCTATCAGAAGCGGACCTACCTCGGGCTCGGCGCAGCCACCCTGGTCCCGATCATCTTCGTGCTGGCGATCCATTTCAGGCCCGATCGTCGCAGCGGTGACTTTGCCTTCTCGTCCTACCTCACGCGCACCGGGCTGGCGGTCCCGCTGGTGATCCTGCTGTTCGGCGCGGTGTGGATGTTCCCGTTGATAACGGCGCTCGTGGCCGGCGACATATTCGCCTCCGAGGATCACAACGGGACGCTCAAGACGATCTTCACCCGATCGCTCGACCGCAGCCAGATCTTCGCCGGAAAGGCGTTCGCGGCGGCGACCTACGCGATCATCGCGATCTTCCTCAGCGGCACGGTGGCGGTCATCGCCGGAAGCCTCCAGTCGGGCTTCAACTCGCTCCAGAGCCTGTCGGGCTCGATCGTGTCCGCGCCGAAGGCGCTCGAGCTCGTCTACGTCAGCCTGCTCGTATATCTGATCCCGATCGCCGCGATCGTCTGCATCGGGCTGCTGCTCTCGACGATCACGCGCAACAGCGCCGCCGCGGTCGTCGGGACGCTGATGTTCTCGCTGCTGATCCAGCTGGTCGGGATCCTGCCCGGCCTGAGCGGCCTCCAGCCCTACCTGCTGAGCACGCAGTTCAACGCTTGGCAGGGGCTGCTCCGCACGCCGATCGACTGGACGCCGGTGGTCCGCGCGGCGTGGGTGTGCGCTCTCTATGGCGTGCCGGCGTTGATCGCGGCGATGGTCGTGTTCGTGCGCCGCGACGTCGCCGGTGGCTGATCGGCCGCCGGACGACGGACTCAGAGACCGCGTGCTGGTCGTCGACGACGACCCGCCGCTGCGCCGGATGCTGCAGCGCACGCTGGCCGCCGAGGGCTTCGAGGTGACCGTCGCGGCGGACGGCGGCGCCGCCCTGGTGGCTGCCGAGCGCTCGGCGCCCGACGTGATCGTGCTCGATGTCGCAATGCCGGATCTCGACGGCCTGGCGGTCTGCCGCCGCCTTCGCAGCAAGGGCCTGGCGACGCCGATCCTGATGCTCACGGCTCGCGACGCGGTGCCCGACCGCGTCGCCGGGTTCGAGGCCGGCGCCGACGACTACCTGGTCAAGCCGTTCGCGGTGCAGGAGCTGATCGCCCGCCTGCGCGTACTGACCCGCCGCCGCGGCGAGCAGGGGGAGCTTCTCTCCTACGCCGATCTCGTGCTCGACGTTCGCGCCCGGGCGGCCACGCGCTCAGGCCGGACGATCGAGTTGACCGGCCGCGAGGCGGCGCTGCTCGAGCTGCTGCTGCGCGAGCAGGGCAGGACGGTCAGCCGCGAGCTGTCGATCGAGCGGATCTGGGGCGGGGCGGCCGAGCCCAACGTGGTCGACCGCTACGTCACCCGGCTGCGGCGCAAGCTCGGCGAGCCGGCGCTGATCCGCACGATGCGAGGCTCTGGTTTCTCGCTCCGAGCCTGAGCGGCCGGGCTTCGAGGTCTCTCAGGTGGCCGCGAGCAGCCGGCGAACCTCGTCCTCCGGCACGGGGGCGCTGAACAGGTACCCCTGGGCGCCGTCGAAGCCGAGGTCTCGGAGGTGGGCGAGCTGGCCCGCGGTCTCGACGCCCTCGGCGTCGACCCCCAGTCCGAGCGCGTGACCGAGCTCGACGACAGCGCCGACGAGCTCGGTCTGGGTTCGCTCGCCGCCGAGCTCGCCGACGAAGCTCTCGTGCAGCTTGAGGCTGTCGATCGGGAGCGCCTTGAGACCGGATAGCGACGAATACCCGGTGCCGAAGTCGTCGATCGCCAGCTTCACGCCGATGTCCTTGAGCGCGGCCAGGATCCGAATGGCGAGCGCGGGATCCCGTTCGACCGCCCCTTCGGTCACCTCGATGCAGAGCACGCTCGGGTCGGCACCGTTGGCGCGAATCACGGCGGCCAGCCTTTGTACGAGCCCCTCGTCGGCGAGCTGTCGGGCGGACAGGTTGACCGAGATCGTCACTCCGGGCTTGGACTGACGCCAGCGAGCGACATGAGACAGCGCCTGTCCGAGCACGAATTCGCCGATCGGCAGGATCAGGCCGCTGTCCTCGGCCACCTGGATGAACTCGCTCGGCTCGATCAAACCCCGCTCGGGGTGCTCCCAGCGCACCAGCGCTTCGAAGCCGATCAGCGAGGTTGCGCCGTTCAGCGACACGCGAGGCTGGTAGAAGACCCGAAGCTCCGAGAGCTCGAGCGCCCGACGCAGCCCATCCTCGACGTCGTCCCGCTCCACGGCTGGCCGCCGCGAGGACTCGTCGAACATCTCGAAGCGGCCGCCGCCCTGCTCCTTGGCGCGATACATCGCCGTATCGGCGTCGCGCATCACGCTGTCGACCGAGACGGACGGATCGGTGACCATCGTGATCCCGATGCTGACGGTGACCGAGGCCTCGCCGTCGTCGACCGCGATCGGGAGGCTGGTCGTGTGACCGATCCGCTCGGCGATCAGCGCGGCCTCCCGCTCGCTGCTCAGCTGCTCGAACAGGAACGTGAACTCATCGCCGCCGAGCCTGGCCACGGTGTCCATCGGGCGGAGCATCTCCTGCAGGCGCCCGGCCAGCCCGATCAGCAGCGCGTCACCCGCCGCATGGCCAAGCGAGTCGTTGACCTGCTTGAAGTCGTCGACGTCCAGGAACAGGATCGCGATCGGGGACTTGGTGCGCCGCGAGCGATCGAGCGCGACGCCGAGCCGGTCGAGGAACAGCGCCCGGTTCGGGAGACCGGTCAGGGGGTCGTGGAGCGCCTGGTGTGCGAGCTCGTGCTCGGAGCGCTTGCGCTCGATCGCGAAGCGGACGGCACGACCGAGGGTCACCGGCGTGAGCTCCGAACGGATCAGATAGTCCTGGGCGCCGGCCTTGACCGCGTGCAGCCCGGCCTCCTCGTCGGAGTGGCTCGAGAGCGCGATCACCGGCACGCCGGGCGCGGCGGTGCGGACCTGCTGGAGCGGCCCGAGCGCATCCTCTCCGCCGGTGGCCAGGTCCAGCAGCACACAGCTCGCGCCGTGGTCGACCAGCTCCCGGGTGGCGTCGTCGATCCGCTCGGTGTGGGACAGCACGAGGCCTCCGCGCCAGTCCGCGCGCAGCATCTCGCCGATCATCACCGCAGCCCGAGGATCAGCCTCCACGAGCAGGACGCGGGCCGGCGCCGAGCTCAGCCCTTGATCCTTGTCCACCGATAAACCTCCGTGTCCTCTTGGTAGACCACTGGTCAGAAGAATCGCCCCATGGTTATGAAAACACAACTATCAGCAGCTTTGTAGTGCCGAAGCGATTGTTTTGGATTCCCGCGACCCTGCGCGCGCGCCTCGTGGCCGCTGCCGCCGGCTCGATCGTCGCCGCGGTGGCAGTGTTCGGAACGATCACCGTGCTGCTCGTCGGCAGCGAGCTGCGAGGCTCGCTGGACCGCGCGCTGCGACAGCGCGCCGAAGATGTGGCACAGCTCGCGGTGTCGGCCCCGGCGGTGCTCACGGATCCCGGCGCGCTCGAGAGCCCGGCGTCGGGCCGGGAGATCGTGGTCGAGGTGATCGACGCCCGCGGCCGGATCCTGGCGAGGTCGCTGACCCTCGGCGCTCGGCTGTTGCCCGAGGACCGCGTCGCCCATGCGGCGCTGAGCAGCGGCGCCACCGGGCTCGAGAACATCAACATCGACGGACGCCCGTTCCGGATGTTCGCGGCGCCGATCGCGCAGGCCGGAGGTCCGGCGTCGGGCGGCGCGGTGCTGGTCGCGGCTGATACCGGCGACATCTCGAGCACGATCGGCGACCTGGGATTGGGCGTCGCGCTGAGCGGCGCGGCCGTGGCCCTGCTGGCAACGCTCGCGGCCGTCGTCCTGACTCGGGGCGGGCTGCGTCCCCTGCGGCGCTTGGCCGCGGCGGCGGCGGAGATCGAGCGGACCGCCGACTCCTCCCGGCGGATGCCCGACGCCGGAACGCGCGACGAGATCGGTCAGCTGACCGGCGTTCTGAACCGGATGCTCTCATCGCTCGCGGAGGCACGAGCCAGCGAACGGCGATTTCTCGCCGACGCCTCGCACGAGCTGCGCACTCCGGTGACGGCATTGCTCGGGAACGTCGAGTACGCGGCGCGCCACGGCGCGGACCCGGAGGTGCTGGAGGAGCTGCGCCACGACGCCGGGCGCCTCGCGCGACTGGTCGACTCGCTGCTGGCGCTCGAGCGGATCGGAGTCGCCGGACGCGAGCCCGAGCCGCTCGAGCTCGACGAGCTTGTGCGCACCGTGCTGCGCGAGCATCCGAGCGCCGAGCAGCGCGTCGTCCTGGGGCCGATCGAGCCGGTGATCGTTCGCGCCGACCCCGATGGGATCACGCGCGTGTTGAGCAACCTGATCGACAACGGCCTCGTCCACGGGCCGGCTGACGGAAAGGTCACGGTCACGCTGCTCCGGGACGGCGCGAGCGCGGTCCTGACCGTCTCCGACGAGGGCCCGGGCCCGCAACCCGCTCAGCACGAGCGGTTATTCGAGCGCTTCTGGCGCTCTCCGGAAGCGGTGGGCCGGCCCGGCTCGGGGCTCGGGCTGTCGATCGTCGCCGCGATCCTCGACGCCCACGGCGGCCGGATCAAGGTCGATGGCGCCGCATTCTCGGTGCAGCTGCCGGCGCTCGGCGACGGCGAGGATGAGTCGATGGCCTAGAGCCGGTCGTACTCGCCGTCGAGCCGCGCCGGAGGCCCGAGTTCCGCGGGCGGCCCCTCGGAGCTCGGGGGCCGGAGCTGGAGCTCCCACCAGCCGACGTCGCGCCAGGATCCGAACTTCCAGCCGATCCGGCGGTAGACGCCGACCGGCTTGAAGCCGAATGCCTCGTGCAGCGCGACGCTCGCGTCGTTGGGCAAGGTGATCCCAGCGCAGGCGACGTACATGCCCTGTTGGACGACGAGCGGTATCAGCGCGGCGTACAGCGCGCGGCCGATTCCGCGACGCTGGTGGGGCGCCGCAACGTAGACCGCCACGTTCACCGACCAGCGGTAGCAGGCGCGCTCGTGGTGCGCGGAGGCGTAGGTGAAGCCGAGCGGCTCGCGCTCGGTCTCTGCCACCA
>DATCNP010000048.1:0-6823 GCA_036565205.1 Solirubrobacteraceae bacterium
AACGAGCCGCCGACGGCCGCATAGTCGTCGATCCGCCCTCCGACGCCCAGGCCGAGCGTGAGCCGGCCGCCGGAGAGCTCGTCCACGGTGGCCACGGCCTTCGCCAGCAGTGCCGGACTGCGGGTCGGGGCCAGCAGGACGTTCGTCGCCAGCCTGATCCGCTCGGTCGCCACGGCGGCGGCCGCGAGCGTCGTCAGCGAGTCGTGGGTCGGAAATGCGACCCGGTCGATCGTCGCGACCGTCGAGAAGCCTGCCGCCTCGGCCTCCCGCGCCCACTCGACGAGAACGGGCGCGGGCGTGCCGGGGATCGGATTCGGCAGCCCGAGCCCGACTCGCATTCAGTCGACGGGAATCTCGGCGAAGCGCTTTGAGATGTCGACGTTGCGGCGCCGCTGGACCCAGCGCGCGATGTAGTAGATGACCAGGCCGGAGAGCCAGATGCCGATGTTGAGAGCGATCAGACCGGGCTTGCCCTTCAGGCCGGCACTGGGGTCGGCCAGGAAGGCGTAGGCCATGATGCCCAGCGCGACGAACGACACCGCGCCGATGATCGTGATCCACGGCACCCCGGCCACGCGGCCGTTGACCGGGGAGGCCTCGAACACGTCCGGCAGCCGATACGGGAATGCCATCGCGGCCACGGAGACGATCTCGAAGCCGAGGATGAAGCCGAAGATGCCGATCGGCGTCGCGAAGTTCGGTATCCACACGTATGCGGCCAGCGCGGCGATCGAGGCGGCGCCGATGACCAGCAGCGCGACCCACGGCGTGTGGTAGCGCGGGTGGACGCGTCCGAGCCCGCGCGGCATGACGCCGTCGAGCGAGTACGCGAGCAGGTTACGGCTGGCGTTGGTGATCTGGCCCGGCAGCCAGGTGTAGGACCAGAAGATGAACGACAGCAGGATGATCACCGCGAGCACAGTGCTGCCCGAGCCGTAGGCGGCGATCTGGGTGAACACCAGGCCCTGGCTGGCGGCGAGCTTGCCCAGCGTGATCAGGCCGACGGCGTGGTCGGCGAGCACCAGCAGCAGCAGCAGAGCGGCGGTGCTGACGACCGCCACGACCGGCATCGACCACAGCTGCAGTCGCGACGCCCGCTTGACCTCGCCGCCGATGTAGGCCGAGGACTGGTTGAACACGAGGTTGATGTAGACCCAGGTGCCGGCGAACAGAGTCCACTTCAGGCTGAACGGGCCGCCGTTGGCGAAGCCGGCCGCCGTCGCCGACTTGTTCAGGCCCGTGAACGTGGACCCGCCCAGCTGCGAGTGCAGGTTCCCCATGATGCTCGTGTGCGACTGAAACAGCCACACCAAGGCAACGAGCACGATCGAGATCAGCGAGAGAAAGAACAGCGTGTTCTGCACCCGCAGGTAGAGCCGGAGTCCCCGGATGAACAGCGCCACGAGCACGCAGATCAGCACCGTGCCGCAGATGAAGACGCCAGGCTTGGAGACGATCCAGGTCCCGACGTCGGTCATCCAGCTCACCCCGCCCATGTGGCCGACCGTGGTGAAGAACGGCCCCAGGCCGTAGAGCGCGAAGAACGCGGACGGAACGCCTCCGTAGAGCCCCCACCACACCGTGTTGTTCCAGCTCGACATCATGCCGAGCGCCGGGTGGAGCACCCGCGAGACGTACACGTAGTCGCCGCCCGAGCGCGGCATCGCGGCGGCGAAAAAGGCGAACACGAGCGACGTCGGCAGTACGAACGCGAGTGTGAGCAGCGAGGTGACGTAGAGGTTCGCGCCGGGGTAGAAGACCGTCGCGAACAGGAACACGAGCACGGCCATCAGCCCGATCGAGACGAAGTTCACGTTGTAGATCAAGACGTCGAGCGTGCCGGCCTCGCGCACCAGGCCGGTGGCCTTGCGCTGGAACGTCGCGGGGGCGCTTCGGCCTGTCCCCCCGGGCGCCGGATGTGCGATTTCAGCCATGCTGCCTCCTAGTCATCCGCTAACGAGCTGGTGTGATACGACTTCGCCATCGACGATCTCGACGACCGCCCCGTCGATGACCCCCTCGCCGTAGGCGCTGCCGGGGTTGATGCACAGCGTCGGACCGAGCTGGGCGACGCCGCGACACTCGTGGATGTGGCCGTGCAAGCCGAGCAGCGGCTGGCGTCTCTCGATGATCTCGCGGACCGCGGTCGAGCCGACCGGGATCGCCTTCGGCTGGCCGCCCTCGGTCACGATGCGCAGGTCTGAGGTGAGCTCTGGAGCCAGGTCGAGCCCCGAGTCATGCGGCGGGCAGTGCAGGTTGAAGATCGCCGGCACGCCGCTCTCGAGTTGGGCCGCGAGCTGCTCGAAGCGTTCGAGCAGGCGCGCTTCGGGCTCCTCGCGCGGCGAGTCCCACGGAGTCGGGTTCGCGAACGCGCTCGAGAGCATCTGCACGCCGTCGAAGCGGACGACGCGCTCGGCCACGTTGAGCACCGGCGAGGGAGCGGCGTCCAGCACCGAGTCGATGTCCCATTCGTCGTCGTTGCCGGGCATCACGTAGCAGCGCACACCCGTGCCGTCGAGCTTGTCGTGGGCGAGGTCCAACCAGCGCCGCAGCTCAGCGTTCATGGCCTCGCGAAACACGCGATCGCGGTGGGCCTCGTCGGTCTCGAGGCGCGTTAGCTCCGGCTCGTCGACGCGCAGCGGATAGAAGCCGTTCAGGCGGATGCGCCGCTCGAGCTCGGTCGCGGCCTCCTCGCCCTTGGCCTTCTGCTCGCGGCCCAGGACTCGCGCGTGCCACACGCCCGGTTTGCGCTCGACCAGCGGCACGAGCACCTTGCCCGTCATGTCGCCGCCCATCACGAGCACCTCGGCGTCGTAGAACGACGGCGCGTTGAGGAATTTGCGCCACAGACGCTCGGAGCCGTGGATGTCGCTGGCGTAGTAGAGGCGCATCAGCCCTCGATCTCCTCCGGCAGCTCGTACCAGCGCTTGCGCTCTCCCACCTTCGCGCGCAGCTTCCACCGGCGGCTTTTGGGCGCCGCATCGATCGCCGCGCGCAACGTCGCGACGCGCTCCGCCACGGCCTGCACCCGGGCACCGGCGTACGCGGCGACCTTCTCCAGCGTCTCGGTCGCGGTTCGCCACCAGCCCCAATCCCCGGCGAGTACCTCGACCACGCGTTCCGCGGGCACCTCGTGGTCGGCGAGCAGCGCGGCCGCGTCCTGAAGATCCTTCTCGTTGATCTCGACGACCTGCAGTTTCGCCAGCAGCAGGTCAGCGAGCGGCAGGGTGTCACGCTCGGCGGCGACCCGACCGCGTAGATCCAGCGTGTGGCACATGCGCATCTCGTCCACGAACACGTCGAGCTGGCGGCCGTGTGCCGCGTCCCAGAAGTACAGGCGCTGATGTCCGTGCAGCGCGTTGAACTCCTCGTCGGCCCGGTAGCCGAGATCGCCGAGCGTGACGGCCAGCTCGGGCGCGTCGGAGAGCGCCGCGACGAGGTCGAGGTCCTTGTACTCGCGCGCCAGCGGCGGTTGTCGGGCCGAGGGACAGCGCAGCCACACGGCAAGCCCGCCCACCGCTCGCGCCTGGAGGCCTCGCTCCTGGACACGGGCGAGCACGCGTGGCGCCTCCTCGCGGAGTCGGCCAGCGTCCCCCGGGGATCGTGCTCCCGGGTGGCGACGGAGCCGGTCACCGGCTGCCCCCATCGCCGGCGAGCGCGGTCAGGGCAAGGAACTCGTAGGCCACGGAGGCGGCGAGCAGCGACGTCGCCTGCCCGGGGCCGTCATAGGCCGGCGAGACCTCGACGAGATCGAAGCCGACGAAGCGCACACCGGCCAGCGAACGCAGGAAGGCGAGCGCCTCGTGGGGCAGTAGCCCGGCGACCTCCGGCGTCCCCGTGGCGGGCGCGAAGCCGGGATCGATGACGTCGATGTCGAAGGACAGGTAGCTCGGTGCATCCCCCAGGCGCTGGCGCACCCGACGCCCGTACTCGGCCGGCGTCAGGGCGCGCAGCTCGTCGCCGGTGAGGATCTCGAAGCCCAGCTCGCGAGCGCTCTCCATATCGGCGGCCGCGTAGAGCGGCCCGCGCATGCCGGCCAGCAGGGAGCGCTCGGGGAGGATCAGCCCCTCCTCGACCGCGCGCCGGAACGGCGTTCCGTGGAAGTAGCGCTCGCCGTAGTACTGATCCCAGGTATCGGCGTGGGCGTCGAGCAGCACCAGTCCGACCGGGCCATGCACGCGGGCATGAGCCCGCAGTTCGCCGAGGACGATCGAGTGATCTCCGCCGAGCACGATCGGCGTGGTCCCCGCCTCGAGAACCGGCCGCAGGCCATCGGCGATCTGCTCAGCACTGCGCTCGGCGTTCCCCGGCGTCACCGCCAAATCGCCGGCATCGACCACCGATCGGCCGGCGAACACGTCGATCTGCAGCGCCGGATGCCACGGCCGCAACAGGATCGACATCGACCGGATCGCCTCGGGACCGAACCGCGCCCCCGGCCGAAAGCTCGTCCCGGTGTCGAACGGCACGCCGATCACCGCCACGTCGACCCCCTCGAGGTCGGTCACGTACGGGCACCGCGCGAACGTGCGGATGCCCGTATAGCGCGGCGCGCGCGAAGCGTCAGGCGGCCCGTACAGGCGCATCGAATCGGTCTCCGTCATCTCACCCCTCCTGTGGTTACGAACGTTTACCAGGAGCAAACGCTGCGCGCAAGGGCTCGCCTCAGAATCCGGCCGGGCAGAGCACCCAGAGAACGGTTGTCGGCTCGGACTTCGACGGGTTGCGCCACGAGCGCGGCTCGCGGGCCGAGAACGTCAGCGAGTCGCCGCTCTGCAGCAGGTGATCCTGATCGCCGACGCGGATCTCGAGCGTCCCCTGCACGACGTGCGCCCACTCGGCCTCGGCCCCGAGCACGTAGGCCTCCGGGCCCGAGCCGCCGCCCGGGGCGATGCGGCTCTCGATCACCCGGATTCGACGCTCGGTCGTCGGGGTGAGCAGCCATTCGGTGACGTTGTCGCCCCCGAAATTGATGCGCGAGCGGCTGTCGTAGCGAACGAGGTTGGCCGACGTTGGCTCGAACAGGCTGGCCACGCTGATGTGAAGCGCGTCGCACAGACGAACGAGTGCCGCCACCGACGCGGAGGTCAGGTCACGCTCGACCTGTGAGATGAAGCCCTTGGTCAGGCCCGTCTCGGCGGCGACCTGGCCGATCGAGAGCCCGCCCTGCTGACGGGCCATCCGCAGCCGCGGGCCGATCGGGATCTCGCCGTTGACGCTCACCCGAGTACGTCCGTGGCCAGCTCGCCGACCGACGCGAACCGCACGTCACCGCAGGACTGCGCGAACGCGACGAAGCGCTCGATCGCCCGCATCCGCGACGGGCGACCAGACAGGAACGGGTGACACACGAGCACGCACAGCGAGCCGGTGACGCGCATCGCGTCGAGCTCACCGCTCCACAGCTCGAGCACCTTCTCCGGAGTCTCGATCAGCGAGCCGATGTCCGGGGCGGGAAGGAACGCGTACTGCTCCCAGTCATCGAGCCCCCAGTGCACGGGAAGCTCGGCGATCGTCCCGGCCGGGGCGACCAGCCGGTAGGGACGGTCGTCGTCCATCAGCGAGGCGTCGTAGTCAAGGCCGTGAGCGGGAAGCGCGTCGAGGGTCGCGCGCGTCAGTTGCCAGTACGGCGCCCGGTAGCCCCGGGGCTCGGCGCCCAGTCCGCGCAGAACCGCGAGCGAGGACTCGAGATCCTCCAGCTGCTCGGCGTCGGTCATCTCGAGCAGCGATCGATGGGTGTGACCGTGGCAGCCGATCTCGTGCCCGGCGTCGAGGATCGCCTCGACGGTCGCCGGCCAGCGTTGCGCCGTCTCGCCGGGGACGAAGAACGTCGCCGGGAGACCGTGCCGCTCGAGCAGCTCGAGAATCCGCGGTACGCCAACGCGCGGCCCGTAGGCCTGGTGGGACATCGCCGACAAGTCGAGCGCATGCTCCGCCCCCTCGGCGAGCACGCCCGTTTCTGCATCGACATCAAAGGTCAGACACAAGACGGCTGCCGCACCACGCCGCCAATCACCAGCCGGCGGGTCGCGTCGCAGATCAGGCTGCGTGGCGGGTGACGGACCGGACGCATCGAACATGGCCCGATTCTGGCAGGCGCGCGGTCATCAGCAGGTCCTTGTTCCTCAACCGGCTGATGCCATTTCTCAGGGGTTCTATCGCCGTTCTCGCCCGCAACAATGAGCACCTCTCGATGCTCGCCCACCCTGACAGGTCCGCGTCTGCGGGCGCACGATAACGCGTGAGACGCTGTACTAACCCGGTAGCAGCGCCGCATCCCGACGTACTCATGCGAGGTCAGTTATGCGTCTGCGGCGAGCGACCGCGCGACGCGCCGCCGTCTCAGTAGCGCAACGACGAGCTACGGGCCGCAAAGCGTGATTCCATGCAAACACTGCTGCTCGTGAAGTCCCTTGGCGCCCGAGCAGAACCTCGTGCCGCCGGTAGAACCTCCCGACAACGCCGCGTTGGAACGCGACCAGGAGTCCGATCTGGCGCCCGGTCGCTTCTGCATCGAGCGACATGGCGATCGTCCCGATCCCGCTGCTCGCGGATCTACGCTTGCGTTCACGATCCATCCGGGCGCCGCGGCGAGACCTGGGTTTGCCTCTCCTATGTCAAGGGCGTTTCGCTATTTGCGGGTTTCGGCCCGTGCATGGCATGAGCGCCGGAGCGCCGACGGCGACTGTGTTGGTGGGTCGGGGCGGAGGGGCTGGTGGGATGGGCATGGTCGTGTAGAGCAGGCGCCAGATTCGGCGGGCGAGGTGTCGTTTGAGGCAGCGGATCGCTTCTCTCTTGGTTTTGCCTTCGCTGTGTCGGCGGT
>DATCNP010000049.1:0-5154 GCA_036565205.1 Solirubrobacteraceae bacterium
GGCGAGATGCCTCCGTCGAGCGCGGCTGCGGCGGGTGTCGGCAGCGGCCTCGGCAGGATCAGGCTCGCCACCGCCGTCCTGGCGACCACGTGCCATTCGCTGTCGCTCGCTCGCGTCATGCAGCGTGTCGAGCAGGCGGGCGTCGGCAAGTCCCCGTGCTCTGGTCTCGACCTCGGCGATGCGATCCTCGTGCAACTCGGTGATGGTCTGCTCGAGCAGATCCCGCAGGATCGACTCGACGTCGCGACCCACGTACCCGACCTCGGTGAACTTGGTCGCCTCGACCTTGATGAACGGAGACTCGGTCAGCCGAGCGACCCGTCTCGCGATCTCCGTCTTGCCCACGCCGGTGGGCCCGATCATGAGGATGTTCTTGGGAAGCACCTCGTTGCGGAGATCCTCGGGGAGCATGCGCCGCCGGACCCGGTTGCGCAGCGCGATCGCGACCGATCGCTTGGCGTCGTGCTGGCCGATGATGTACTCGTCGAGGCGCCGCACCACCTCGGCGGGGCGCAGCGTCTCACCTGCGACCGCCTCGACGAGGTCGTGGGCCGCGTGGGGCTGCTGCGAGTCCTCGGGCGCCGGATCGAACGCCACGGCAGCGCTCATGCCGGAGTCGGCGCGGCAGGCGCCGGCATGGCGATGTCGAGGATCTCCACGGTGATGTTGTCGTTGGTGTAGATGCAGAGCCGCGCGGCGATCAGCATCGCTCGGCGCGCGATCTCCTCGGCGCCGAGGTCGGTGCTCTCGAGGAGTGCCGCCGCAGCCGCGTGCGCGTACGGACCGCCACTGCCGATGGCGACGACCCCGTCGCCCTCATCGGGCTCGATGACCTCGCCGTCGCCGCTGAGCACGAGGATCCGGTTGGCGTCGGCGACGATGAGCATCGCCTCGAGGCGGCGCAGGTACTTGTCGGTGCGCCATTCCTTGCTCAGGCCGATGGCGGCGCGAACCAGATTGCCCTGGTGCTTGTCGAGGTGCTGTTCGAACTTGTCGAACAGAGTCAGCGCGTCCGCCACCGCGCCGGCGAAGCCGCAGACGACCTGGCCGTGATGCAGGCGCCGGACTTTCGAGGCACGCTGCTTCATGACGATGTCGCCGACGGTCACCTGACCGTCCCCCGCGACGGCCACTCGCCCGTTGCGTTGCACCGCCACGACGGTCGTCGCGTGTGCAGGGGTCATACCAGCGCGGTCTTTGGGGGCCGGTACTTACAGGCCGGATATCCGGAGCAGCTGACAAAGGGACCGTAGCGCCCCTTACGCGTCACCAACGGTTTGGAGCACTCCGGGCACGCCTCACCGGTGGGCTCGGGAGCCGGGCCGGCAGGTCGCGCCCCGGCCGCGTCCGGCTGGATGTACTTGCAGTCCGGATATCCGGTGCAGCCGACGAACGATCCGCGCCTGCCGCTCCGCCGTCGAAGCGGCTTCCCGCAGTTGGGACATGTCCCCAGGACCTCGGGCTCGGCACCGTTGGCCTCGTCGGTCGCGGGGGCGCGGTCATCCTTTATGTAGGTGCAGCTCGGATAGCCGGAGCATCCCACGAACGGTCCGCGTCTCCCCTGGCGGGTGACCAGAGGCTTCTCGCAGATCGGGCAGAGCTCGCCGGTCGGCACCGCCTCGCTCTTCTTGCGGTCCTTGATGTACTTGCATTCGGGGAAGCGCGAGCAGCCGACGAATTCGCCGAACTTGCCCTCGCGGACGACCAGCTGTCCGATCTCGCACTCGGGACATTCCTCGCCGATCTCGCGGGCGGGAACGCGGACGCGTTCCATCGACCGCTCAGCGCGCTCGAGCGTCTCAGCGAACGGCTCGTACCACTCACGGACGGTGGGCTCGTACTGTCGCGTGCCCTCCTCCACCGAGTCGAGCCGCTTCTCGAGGTCGGCGGTGAACGCGACGTCGACGATCTCGGGGAAGTTCTGACGGAGCACCGAGTCCACGGTCTTGCCGAGCTCGGTCGGGTGCAGGCGGCGTTCGAGCTGTTTCACGTACTGGCGCTCTTGAATCACCTCGATGGTGGCCGCGTAGGTCGAGGGGCGGCCGATGCCGCGCTCCTCGAGCTCCTTGATCAGGGTCGCCTCCGTGTAGCGGGGCGGCGGCTGGGTGAAGTGCTGCTCGGGCGTGATCTCCACGCAGGTGAGCGCGTCCTGCTCGACGAGCGCCGGCAGCGTGGCGTCCTTGTCCTTGTCATCGTCGCGCTTCCAGACCTTCTGAAACCCCTCGAACGTCACCACCGAACCCGAGGCGCGAAACACGTAGTCGGCCGCGTCGATCATGGCGCTGGTGTTGAGGTATCGGGCCGGGCTCATCTGGCTGGCGACGAAGCGCCGCCAGATCAGGTCGTAGAGGCGGAGTTGATCGCGGGACAGATGCGCGCTGACGGAGTCGGGGGTGCGGCTGACGTCCGTCGGGCGGATCGCCTCATGCGCGTCCTGCACATTGATGCCCACCTTCTTGCCGCGCACGGCCCCGGTACCGACGAAAGGCTTGCCGTAGTCCGCGGCGATGTGCTTGGTGGCGGCTTCTCTGGCGGAGTCACTGATGCGCATCGAGTCGGTGCGCATGTAGGTGATCAGTCCGGTTGACCCGGCGCTGCCGAGCTCGACGCCCTCGTAGAGCTGCTGGGCGATGCTCATGGCACGCTTGGGCGGCATGCCGAGGCGCGAGCTCGCGTCCTGCTGCAGCGTGCTCGTGGTGTGCGGAGGCAGCGGCAGGCTCGAACGCTCCTTGACCTCGATCGAGCGCACGACGAAGGTAGGCGTGCGATCGGTCACGGCTCCTTTGTCGTCGAGGCCGAGCGCGGCGATGACCTCGTTGGCCTCGGCCTCGGTGCCCAGCTCGAGCTTCTCGCGTTCGGGAGCGTCGCTGTCACCGCGCCTGCCGACCAGTCGCGCGGTGAACGGGTTACTGCCATCTTTGACGAGAAGCGCATCGATGGTCCACGATTCGACAGGCACGAACGCGTCGATCTCGGTCTCGCGGTCCACGACCAATCGCACGGCCACGGATTGCACCCGGCCCGCGGAGAGCCCGGCCCGGACCTTGCGCCAGAGCAGTGGCGAGAGCCTGTACCCGACCAGGCGGTCGATGACCCGCCGCGCTTCCTGGGCGGCCACCAGCGACCGGTCGATCTTGCGAGGGTGTGCGAGCGCGGCGTCGACGGCGACCTTGGTGATCTCGTGGAAGACGATCCGGTCCGGATCGCGAAGGCCGAGCGCCTCGGCGAGATGCCAGGCGATCGCCTCTCCCTCGCGATCGGGGTCAGCCGCGAGCAGCGTCGAGGTCGCCTTCTTGGCGGCGGCGCGGAGATCGCGGATCTGTTTCTCCTTGCCTTTGATCAACTCGTACTGGGGCACGAAGCCGGCCTCGACGTCGACCCCGATCTTCGACTTCGGCAGGTCACGGACGTGCCCCATCGACGCGAGGACGATGTACTCGTCTCCGAGGAATCGGGCGAGCGTCCTCGCCTTGCTCGGCGACTCGACGATGATCAGACGTTGCACTCTCTGGACTTCCTATGGGGCTCTGGTGGGGCTCTGGCGCCGGTTATACGGTACGGGCCACGAGGCCTCCGGGCAGGGACATTACGGCTCCGGCGAGCTCCAATGCCCCGAGCCTGGTCGCGACGACCGACGGCGAGAGCCCGAGGGCCATCCCCACCTGGTCAGGGTGAACCGGCTGCGTTCCCATGCGTGCCAGTATCTCCCGGAGCGGGGGGCTGAAACGCTCGAGGCCTCCACGAGCCGGGTGGGGCGTAGCCCCCGGAGCCCCGGCGGGGAATGCCTCGCGGAGCTCCTCGACCGCTTCGAACAGGTCGGCGATGCAGAGAAACGGGCGCGCCCCGTCGCGGATCAGCAGGTTGGTCCCGCTGCTCTGGCGCGCGCGGATCGAGCCGGGGACCGCGAGGACCTCACGACCCAGGTCCGCGGCCCAACGCGCCGTGCTCAGCGCTCCACTGCGTTCGGTGGCTTCGACCACCACCACCGCGTGCGCCAGCGCTGCGATGATCCGGTTGCGCTTGGGGAAGTTGTATTACAGCGGGGGCGTCCCGGCCGGTTCCTCGGTGATCACCGAGCCGGCGGCGGCGATCCGGGCTCGGAGGTCGGCGTGTCGCGACGGGTAGCAGATATCGATGCCACATCCAAGGACGGCGATCGTGGTGCCTCCGGCGTCGAGTGCCCCCGCGTGGGCGGCCGCGTCGATGCCCAGCGCCATCCCGCTGATGACTTGGATGCCCGCCGGCGCGAGGTCGCGGCCGATGGATTGGGCGATCTCGACCCCGCCGAAAGTCGCGCGCCGCGAGCCGACGACCGCGACCGACGGCGACGACGGACCGGTGGTGCCCAGCTGCCAGAAGCCGCGAGGCGGGTGCTCGAGGTGGGCGAGCCGGTCTGGCCATCCTGGGACTCCGGGCTCGATCCAGTGCGGCTCGAGATTCATCCGGTCATCTCGATCCGGTAATGGAGCGCTTCGGCCAGGGCGTCCTCGCCGACCCGGTCGTCGCCGGCGAGGTCGGCGATGGTCCGGGCGACGCGCAGCACGCGGAAGAAGGCGCGAGCGCTCAGGTGGAGGCGTTCGCCCGAAAGCGCGAGCAGGCGCCGGGCGGGCGCCGTCGAGCGCGCGGTAGCAAGGATCTCCCGCCCGGTGAGTGCTCCGTTGCCGCTTCCCGGACGGAAGCCCTGCCGCGCCCGCGCCGCCTCGACCCGGCTGCGGATCGCGGCTGAGGACTCCTCGTCGACGCCGTCAAAGATCTCGCGATACTCCTGACGGGGCACCGAGACGACGAGGTCGATCCGGTCCTTGATCGGGCCGCTGAGCCTCGACTGATATGCGCTGAGCTGGCGGGGCTCGCAGGTGCAGCCACGGGAGTCACCGAGATGCCCGCACGGGCAGGGGTTGGACGCTGCGACGAGCATGAACTCGGCCGGGTAGGTGACCGCCGCTCGTGCTCTGGCAACCGTCACCGAATGCTCCTCGAGCGGCTGGCGGAGCGCCTCGAGATGTTGCCGTGAGAACTCGCACAGCTCGTCCAGAAACAACACCCCCCTGTGCGCCAGGCTGATCTCTCCCGGCTGCGCAAGACCAGAGCCGCCGCCGACGAGGCCCGCCCGCGAGATGCTGTGGTGCGGTGCCCGAAACGGCGGGCGGAGCG
>DATCNP010000050.1:0-20584 GCA_036565205.1 Solirubrobacteraceae bacterium
CTCTCGTAGGAACCGCACCGCGGCCGCCTCTACGAGCCGGCTCTCCGGGGTGGCCGCGACGCCCGACGCCGCGCGTGCCAGCGCGCGTGCGCCGTGTGACGGCAACGTCACCGCCAGCACCGCACCGCCGTATCCATCGGATGGGTTTCCGGCGAGTGCCGCTCGAGCGCTCGCGTCGCCCCGCCCGAGTTCAGGCGTCACGATCGAGCAGCTTGGCGGCGTGCTCGCGGAGCGCTCCACCGAGCGTCGGGTGCCGCAGGGCGTGGTCGAGGAACGCCCCGCAGTAGCCCTCGATCGTGCCGATGTCGTGGCGCCGCTCGCCAGGTGAGAGCGGGACCGCGACGATCCGACCGCCGCCGTCGATCACCCCGCTCAGGGCGTCTGTCAGCTGGACCTCGCCGCTCGTGTCAGGCCGGGTCTCCCGCAGCTGCGCGAAAACCTCCGGGCCGAGCACGTAGCGACCCATCACCGCGAGTCGGCTCGGTATCGCACCGGGCTCGGGCTTCTCGCGCAGCTCGACGACATCTCCGTCGGAATCGGTGACGACGATCCCGTACCGGCTGACCGCCTCGGCGGGGACCTCCGTGACGGCGACTGCGGCACTTGCGCCGGATCCCTGGTAAGCCGAGATCAGGCGGGAGACGATTCCCGGACCGCCCGCGGACGAAGGTTCGATGATCGCGTCACCGAGGGCCACGACCACTGCCCGGTCCCCGGCGAACCCCTCGGCGTGACGGAGCGCATCTCCGAGACCGTCGGGCCGCGCCTGGCGCGTGTACAGGAGCCGCAACCCCTCGCCGGGGGCGTGCATCGGGCCAACCGCGCGCTCGAGCTCAGGATCGGCATCGAAGTGGTCCTCGATCGCTCGCTTCCGTCGCCCGGTGACGAACAGCACACGTCGCATTCCGGCCGCCGCCAGCTCTTCGACGACGTACTGAACGACCGGTTTGTCGACGACCGGCAGCATCTCCTTCGGCGCCGAGCGCGTCGCTGGGAGCAGGCGCGTTCCCAGCCCGGCGACTGGGACCACGGCATCGGTTATCGCTTCGAAGCTAGGAGCGTCCATCTCGATCGGCGCGCTGGGCGCGCCTCTGAACCCTAGGCGACGTTGGCAAGGTCACCCTGGTCGAGCGCGATGTCTGAGCCGGTTAGTCCTCGGCGCGCCCACGGACCAGCCGCGCCGGCGCCTTTCGCTCCCACGCGTCCTCGAGCAACTCCTGAACCAGCCCTTGGTCGGCGTCGGGCAGAGCGACTCGGACGGCGGCCAAGCGCTTGCCCCACCAGAGCTCCTCGCAGACGTCGCCGCGGGCCTCGGTGACGGTGCGGATCCCGTCCTCGTCGAGCATCACGTTCATCTGGTCATCGCTCCACAGCGTGGCGAAGATGCGGCCGGCGACGCGGAACGAAGGCCGGCCGTGGTGATCCTGCTCGACGGCCTCGGGTAACGCCAGCGCGAGCTCGCGCGCTTGTTGCGCCGACGGCATTCCCCAAGTATGCGCGGTGCCGGTCCGGTGCAGCGGCGAGGTTCTATCCTCGCCGCCGTGCACATCGCCGAGCTGACCGCGCCGCAGCAACGAGTCCTCGGTTGCCTGATCGAGAAGCGCTGGACTACGCCCGACCAGTACCCGCTGTCCCTGAACGCGCTGCGCCTGGCCTGCAACCAGTCGACGAACCGCGATCCGGTCACCGACTACGACGATTCGGTGGTCAGCGAGGCTGCGCAGCGACTGGCGCGATACGGCTTGGCTCGCCTGGCCAGCGGCCACACCTCGCGCGCGACGAAATACCGCCACCTGGCCGAAGAGGCCCTCGGTCTCGGTCGGGAGGAGCTGGCGATCCTGTGCGTGCTCCTGCTCCGCGGACCCCAGACGCCGGGCGAGCTCAAGGGTCGCAGCGAGCGGATGGCCGACGTCGGCTCGCTGGATGACGTCGAGCGGATCCTCGGCTCGCTCGCCGAGCGCGGCTTCGTCGCGAGGATCGACCGGCGGCCGGGACAGAAGGAGGATCGGTACGTACAACAGCTCGGAGCGCGCGGCGAGAGCGGCGTCGCGGACGTGCCGGCTGCCCCGGCGGCTATCCCGAGCCCGCAGGTCCCGGCTGCTCCGGCCGCGTCCGAGCCTCCGGCCCTGGCTGCGCGCGTTGATGCGCTCGAGACCGAGGTGGCTGCACTGCGCTCGGAGCTCGCAATGCTCCGTTCCGAGCTCGGCGCCTAGGCGTGCCGGCCTCCCGGCGGGGAATCATCCATCTCGCCGCCGGCTACTAGCCTTGCGACGGTGTCGCTGATCGCCACCCGGGCGCATCTGCCGGGGCTCGCCTTGCTCCTCACGACGCTCACGCTGGCGGGCTGTGGAGGCGGCTCGAGCTCGTCCACCACGAGCCGCTCCAAGCACCACCGCGCAGCGCGGGCCACAGCCGGCGCCCGGCGCGTCACCGTGCCGGCGCTCGTTCCGCCGGCAAACGCGCCCTCCCGAAGTGTGACCGTCCCAGTCCTCACCTACCACCGAGTCGCGCCGCTCAGCGCGGTCGGTCTGACCGACCTCAAGGTCGACCCGGCCAACTTCGCCGCCGAGCTGGCCGCGCTGCACTCCGCCGGCTACCACACGATTCACCAGGCACAGCTGTTCGACGCCCTTTATCGCGGCACGAGCCTGCCCTCGAAGCCGATCATCATCTCGGTCGACGACGGCTACGTCGACGACGTGCGGACAATCCTTCCCGACCTGCAGCGCTGGCACATGGTCGCGACCTTCTTCGTGATCACCGGCCGCACGACCGAGCCGGGGTTCGTCTCGGCGGCGCAGATCCGCGAGCTCGACAGCGCCGGCATGGACGTTGGCGACCACACGGCCCACCACCTCGATCTCCCGATGCTGACCCCGGCCGAGCTGCAATCCGAGATCGCGGGCTCGCGTGCGGTCCTCGAGCGCGTGCTCGGGCACCCCGTGTACTACTTCGCCTATCCATTCGGCGCCTTCAACGACGCGGTGGTGCAAGAGGCTCGAACGGCCGGCTTCACGATGGCCTACACGACAGCGGGCGGCACGCGGGAGAGCACGACGTCGCCGCTGACGATGCCGCGGATACACGTCGGCCGCTCGGAAACCCCCTCGGGGCTGATCTCGGTCCTAGGCGGCGCATGAGCGCGCGCACCCGCGCCACGGTCGAGTTCCGCCCCGGACAGGTCGAGTCCGGCGCCGGCGCGGTGCTGCTCGACGCGATGCGTGCGGAGATCGCCGAGCTCTACGACGGGCTCGACCTCGATGCCGCCTTCATGCCGCGCGGCGGGGCCGCGGAGCTGAGCCCTCCCGGCGGCGCCTTCCTGGTCGGCTGGCACGAAGGCCAAGCCGCCTGCTGCGGTGGCGTCAAGCGCCTCGACGACGAGGTCTGCGAGATCAAGCGGGCGCGAGGGCTATACGAGGTCGAGGGATACGCCGAGGTCGAGGACTTCAACGGCAACCCGGTCGCCGTGTTCTGGGGCGAGAAGCCCCTGACCTAGGGCGACGGCGTCTCCACCTCGGCCAGGCGGCGCTCCAGAAACCGCCGCTCGGCGTCCGAGGCCCCAGCCACGCCCAGCCACTCCTGAGACTGCTCACTAATTTCCGAATCGCGGCACTAGAGAATGCTGATCTCGGAGTTGTCGCCGACGAGGAACCGGTACGCGCGCGGCTGGCGCGCGTCGCGCGCGATCTTCACGTTGCGGCCCAGCAGCGAGGACTCCATCCGCCCGGCGAGATCCCGCACCGACGAGCCCGCGAGCAGGATCGAGTGCTCGACCTCGGCATTCTCGATCTCGCAGCCATCGCCGATCGCGGTGTAGGGTCCGATGTAGCAGTCGCGCAGCTTCGCGCCGGCGCCGATGATCGCCGGGCCGCGAACCGCCGATCGCTCGAGGCGCGCCCCGGGCTCGATCACCACGCGGCCGTCGACCTGTGAGTCGATCAGCTCGCCCTCGATACGCGCCTCGATCGTGTCGAGGACCAGCCGGTTCGCCGCGAGCATGTCCTCCAGCCGGCCGGTGTCCTTCCACCAGCCCCTGACCACGTGCGGCTCTACCCGCAGTCCCTCGTCGACGAGATACTGCAGCGCGTCGGTTATCTCGAGCTCGCCCCGGGCCGAGGGCTCGATCGCCTTCGCTGCCCGGTGCACGGCCGGCGTGAACATGTAGACGCCGACGAGGGCGAGGTTGGTCTTCGGCTCGGCGGGCTTCTCGACCAGCCGCTTCACCGTGCCGCCATCGAGCTCGGCCACCCCGTAATGCTCCGGGTCGGAGACGGGCGTGAGCAGGATCAGAGCATCGGGCTGGCTGGCGCGGAACGCCGCGACCAGCTCCTCGATCCCGCCCTGCAGCAGGTTGTCGCCGAGGTACATGACGAACGGAGAGTCATCGAGAAACGGCTCGGCGGTCAGCACCGCATGGGCGAGACCGAGCGGCTCATCCTGAACCACGTAGGTCAGCTTGACGCCGAACTGCGATCCGTCGCCCGCCGCCGCGCGAATCTCATCGCCGGTTTCGGGAGCGATGATGATCCCGACGTCCGTGATGCCGGCCGCGGCCATCGACTCGATCCCGTAGAAGAGCACCGGCTTGTTGGCCACCGGCACCAGCTGTTTGGCGCTCGTGTGCGTGATCGGGCGAAGACGTGTGCCCTTGCCCCCTGAGAGGATCAGTCCCTTCAGCTCTTGCATGACCCGCGGGAGCGTACCCGCGCGCGACGCTCAGCCGCCTGGCGCGTGCTCCTTGGCCCACGCGATGATCTCGCTGCTGCCATTGACCGTGGTCCCATCCGGCAGCCGCAGCACCGGCAGCTTCTCCTGCCCGCTCATCGCCTTGAGCTGAGGCCGGCGACCGGTGGTGAACAGTCCGAACGGAATTCCCCGCGCCGCGATGACCTTGTCGAACTCGTGCCCGGCGGAGCGTAGGGCTCGCTGCGCGCGCTTGCACGCGTGTGGAGGAGGGCCACCGTGATCGATGTTGCACACGTACAGCGTGAGCTCGTCGCTCATCGCTTGCAGGGTACGCTCCCGCCATGGCCAAGGGCACCTGGGGAAAGCTGACTTCCGCGGTCGAGGTGCCGGACCCAGGGAGCTTGCGCCGGAAAGCGCTGCAGCACACCTTTCGCCTCAACGTCTGGCTGTACCGCCTGAGCAACGGCCGCATCGGCGGGCGCTACGACGATGCGCCGGTCTGCATCCTGCACCACCGCGGAGCGAAGACCGGTGCCGCCCGGGAGACGCCGCTCGTCTACCTAAGCGACGAAGATCGCGTCGTGCTCGTCGCCTCGATGGGCGGACAGCCGAAGAACCCGGCCTGGTACCACAACCTCCGCGCACACCCGGAGATCGAGATCGAGACCCGCGGCCAGCGCCGCAAGATGACCGCCCGGGTCGCGCACCCGGACGAGCGCGACGAATTGTGGCCACGCCTGACCGAGATGTGGCCTGCGTTCGACGACTACCAGGCGCGAGCCGAACGGACGATCCCCGTCGTCGTCTGCGAGCAGCGGAACTAGTGTCGGGGCACTAGTACCCGCCGCCCAGCTTGCGGTGATCCCAGCTCGCGGTCCGCTCCGCGATGAACCGCAGCGCGACGCGCTTGGCCGCCTGGGCTCGGATCACGTCCATCACCTCCGCGCCGGCGCCCTGGCCGTAGCGCTCGAACAGCTCGGCACCCAGGCCTGCGACGAGCTCCGTGTCCCGACGGATCTCGGTTCGCGCCTCGATCATCACGCCACGCAGGTCCTGGTACTCGTCGCCGGCCTCGATCTGCAGCGTCGCGCGCGCGTCTCGCTCCAGGTTGCGCACCTTCTGGGACTTGGCGTATGTCCAGGCCCAGATATCGTCGCCGCGGAGCACGTACCAGAGCGGCATCAGGTGAGGCCAGCCCCGCGGCCCATTGCTGGCGCAGATCACGACCCGCTGCTCCTTCAGGAAGGCGGCGATCTCCGCCTGGTCCAGCTCGATCTGATCGCGGCGGCTCAACCGCTCAGGAGGACACGAGCTCAGCCCCGGCGGCGATCGCCTCGGCCGCCGCACGCACGGCGTCACGGGCATCCGCGGGCTCGAGCACGGCGGCGTCACCGGCCTCCTTCAGGACCTCGCGCACCAGCCAGTCCGATCCGGCGAAACCCAGCTCGACGATCAGCGAGCCGTCGCTCAGCTCCGCGACCAGGTTTCGCTCCTCCCTGGCCCAGCGGGCGCGTTCGGGTGAGATCCAGACCTGGGCACGGCGGGACGCCGGCACCTCTCCCGTTCGTGGCCAGCCGTCCACGTCGGCCGCCGGGTCGACGTCGGGCCGGGGCTCGAACTCCTCGCCGGTCACGCTGGCCGACTTGATCCGGTCGAGCCGGAAGTGCCGCACGCTGTCTCGGGTTGGATCGAAGCTCGCCACGTACCAGCCCTCGCGCCCATTGATCAGCGCGTAGGGCTCGACCTGCCGCGTCGAGAACTCGTCCTCGTTCTCCTTGTAATACTCGAACGAGAGCAGCTGCCGGGTGGAGATCGCGAGCGATACGACCGCCGCGATCTCATCGTCGCCTCCGCCCGGGGTGGCCACCTGGAGCCCTTCCTGGACAGGGTCCTCGCCGAGAGCGGCGACGACCTTCTTGCGCGCCGAGGACAGCGAGCCCTCCGGGATGTGCTCGCCGATCAGGTCGATCGCTGCGACCAGCGCCTTGGCTTCGACGGGCAGCAGGCGCGCCGGCCGCGCGAACGAGTCGCCGTAGGGCTCGGGGTCGACCTCGATCGTCCCGTCCTCGTCGATCTCGGCATAGAGCACATAGGTCCCAGCGCCGAAGTTGACGACGTTCAGCACCGAGATGTCCTCGCGGAGCTCCTGGTCTGAGATCTTGAGCGCTGCGCAGAGCTGGTCGGCATCGAGCCGCCGGCCCGCGCGCCCGGCATCGATCAGGATGCTGGCCAGGGTTACCAGCCGAGCAAAACGCTCGGGCCGGATCGCCGCGTCGGGATGGTGGCCGTTGCCGTCGTCGGCCTCAGGGCGCTCCGGGGCCCGCGCGTCGCCCCCGCCATCACTGCTTGCAGTCGAGACGGCTGCGATCTGGGGCTCGCCCGTGTGTCGCTCGATCAGCACCTTGACCCGCTCCTCGAATTCCGAGAGCAGCGCGGGCGGTCCGACGATGCGCGCGTTCTCGCCCAGGCCGAGCACCCAGGCGATCAGCTGCCGGGCGTTGGCGTACCGGGTCAGGAACAGCTTGTCCCCGCCTCCGTTCGTCTGCCTCGCTTCCTCGGCCGCGCGCATCTCGCCGTAGCGCCCGAAGTGGCGCTCGATCTGCCAGGCGATCCGGTGCCCGATCCGAACCTCCGCCGTTCCGGCGGGCTCGCCGAACTGCCAATCGATGCGGTTGGCGTAGGAGCGGGGGTCGAAGTTCACCGGTCGCTGGAAGTCGTGCTCGGCCTTGGTCGCATAGCCGACCTTTCCGCGAATCCGTGAGAGCCGGAAGACGCGGATCGCGCTGCGCTCGTGCGAGCGTCCGACGACATAGAACTGGCCGCCCTGGAACAGCAGCTGGTAAGGATCGACCCGCCGCGTGCCCAGCTCGCCTCGTTCCATCGTGTAGTACTCGAACACGACCGTCTTGCGGCGGAAGATCGCCGTCTCGATCTTCGCCAGTCGCTGCGAGACCTCGTGCCCGCCGGCCGAGCCGGTTATCCCGAGCGCGACGGTGCTCTGCTCCGGGGCGCTCAGTGGGCTCGGGCGGCCCCAGGAGATCTGCTGCAGCGCGAGCCGCAGCGGCTCGGCGTAGGCAAATTCGCCATCCAGGAGCTGGAGCGCGGTCCGAAGCGCTGCGAGCTCCTGATCGGAGAACTCGATCGGCGGGAGGTGGAAGTTCTCCGGCGGCAGCGAGTAGTTCTCCTGCTCGACCAGCCCGTCGACCGGCTTCTCGATCGCCAGCTCGATCCCCAGCGCCTCGAGCTCCGAGCGGTCGGCATAGAAGCGGCGCGCGAACGCGTCCTCGTTCATGACGCTGTAGCCCTCGACGTCACGGCGGATCTCGGGAGCGGTCACGGGCCGGCGCTCGGCCATCAGGTAGGAAATCAGCGACAGCTGGCGGATCAGCTTTTCGGTGTCCTTGGCCATCCTTCCGCAACTGTAGTAACGGACGGCCGTACGCGTCCGCGAATCCCGCACCGGACGTGCGCTATTTGCGTAGTTCCGACGCTTACGCGGCCTCGCGCTGTTCCTCAGCGCGCACGGCGAAATACGCTCCGCTCCCGATTCCCTTGTCGTAGGCGGACCACTGCTCGCCGGCCGCCAGTCCCTTCTCGAGCCGGTCGAAGCTCCCGAGCCGTCCTCCGAGATTGTCGATCATGTGCACTAGCGTCGCCTCGCGCGTGCACGGCACGACCGGGCTCCCGTGCTCGAGCGAGCCGTGGTGGCTGAGGATGATGTGGAGCACCGCCTGCTCGAGCTCGGTCGGGAAACCATCCAGGCGCTCGATCGCCCTCCTGACGCGGTAGTAGCCGAGCGGGATCTCACCGTACAGGCGGCCGTGATCCGACATCGATATCGCCCCATCGTCGACGGCGTAGGCCTCGAGCTTGCCGATGTCGTGCAGTAGCGCTCCCGTAACCGCTACGTCACGGTCGATCCCCGGGAACGTGGCCGAGATCGCCCCCACGGCTTGCGCGACCGTCAGGCAGTGCTCGAGTAGTCCGTGTCGGTAGGCCTGGTGGTAGTGCTTGGCGGCCGGTGCGTCGCGGTACTGCGCCCAGATCGGAGATTCCGGGCCGAACACGAGCCCGAGCAGCCGCTGCAGATGCGGGTTCTGAACCGTCGCGGCCAATTCGCGCAGGTCCGTCTCCATCTGGCTCGCCGTACGGCTCGGCCCGTCCATCAGCTCCGAGCTGGCGAACTCGCCCTCCTGAGCCTCCCGAACGACCTCCACGACGAGCTGCGGGCCGAATCGCTCGTGCACCGTGAAGCGCCCGCTCACGTGCACGACCTCGCCGTTCCGGCACACCTCGCGCGCGCTCTCGACCTCGTCCCAGATCACGGCCGGGACGGTCCCGGTCCGGTCACCGAGCATCACTTTGAGGTACTCGTCCCCGCCACGCCGCCGGCGCAATTCCACCTCCCGGACGAGCAGCGCCGCGGCGATATCCGAGCCGTCCACGAACTGATTCACATTCATTGCGCAGACGAAGATAGAGTCCCCCCCGGACGTCAGCTCATGGCCAAAACAGCGCTCGTTACAGGGGGAACAGGCGGTCTCGGCTCAGCCGTGGTGGCCAGGCTGCTCGAAGGCGGCTGGCGTGTGGTGGTCCCGTGGGTGGCGGAGCACGAGCTCGAGCGCGTGCCCGACCATGACCAGCTGACGCTCGTGCAGGCCGACCTGTTCGACGCCGACGCGGTCGCCTCCGCGCTCGAGATCGCCTCGAGCGCCGAGGACGCACCGCTGCGCGGCCTGGTCAACCTGGTCGGCGGTTTCGCGGCCGGAGACCGAATCCATGAAACGCCGGTGTCCGAGTTCGACCGGCAGTTCCTGCTCAACCTGCGCCCGACCTACCTGACGACCCAGGCGTCACTGCGGCACATGGTCGCCGGTGGCGGAGGGTCGATCGTCTGTGTCGGCACCCGCGCTGCGCTGCGCCCGTTCTCGGGAGCGGCGGGGTATGCCGCGTCGAAGGCTGCCGTGATCGCGTTCGCCAAGGCCGTCGCGGTCGAGTACGCCGATGACGGTGTGCGCTGCAACGTGATCCTGCCGAGCGTGATCGACACGCCGGCCAACCGCTCCTCGATGGCCGGCGCCGATCACGATCGGTGGGTCAAGCCGGCGGAGATTGCGGGCACGATCGCCTACCTGCTCTCCGACGACGCCTCGGCGGTGAGTGGCGCCGAGGTCCCGGTCTACGGGCGGGCGTAGCGGGTCAGGCCTCAGCCCGGGCCGCACTCCCGAGCATGCCCGCGACCCGTAGGGCCGCGATCGCGACCAGCAGGTCGGCGTCCGGACTTCTGTCCCGGGGTCATGAATAGGATGTCGGCTTATGGAACGTAAGTGGTGGACCCTCGTCGTCGTCTGCGTGGGCACGTTCATGCTGCTGCTCGACATCACGATCGTCAACGTCGCGCTGCCGAAGATCGCGATCGACCTCAAGGCGAGCTTCTCCGACATCCAGTGGGTCGTCGACGCCTACGCGTTGACGCTCGCCGCGCTGCTGCTGACCACCGGCGCGCTTGCCGACCTGCTCGGCCGGCGGCGGGTGTTCGCCCTCGGGCTCGTCCTGTTCGCGTTCACATCGCTGCTGTGCGGGCTCGCGCCCAGCGCTCTGTTCCTGATCCTCGCCCGAGCCGGCCAGGGGATAGGCGGCGCGATCATGTTCTCAACCTCGCTGGCACTGCTCGCGCAGGAGTTCCACGGCCGCGAGCGGGGCATCGCGTTCGGGGCCTGGGGGGCGACGATCGGCGCCGCGACGGCGATCGGGCCGCTCCTCGGCGGAGGGCTGACCGAAGGACTCGGCTGGCCGTCGATCTTCTTCATCAACGTCCCGGTAGGGATCGTGGCTGCGTACCTCACGCTGACCAAGGTCAAAGAGTCCCGCAACGCGAGCGCGACGGAGATCGACTGGTTCGGGACGGTCACTTTCACCGGGGCGCTGTTCCTGCTCGTCTTTGCCGTCATCCGCGGGAACGCCGAGGGCTGGGGGAGCGCGCTGATCGTGGGACTGTTCGCGGGCTCGGTAGTGCTGCTGGTGGCGTTCCTGGTTGCCCAGTTCACGCGCAAGAACGCGATGTTCGACGTCTCGCTGTTCCGCAAGCCGACGTTCACCGGCGTCTCGGTCGTCGCCTTCGCGATGTCAGCCTCGATGTTCGCGATGTTTCTCTACCTGACGCTCTACCTGCAGACGATCCTCGGACTCTCCCCACTGCAGACCGGACTCCGGTTCCTGCCGGTGACGGTGGTCTCGTTCTTCTTCTCGGTGGCCTCGGGGAATCTTTCGACACGCGTCCCGGTTCGGCTGCTGCTGAGCATCGGGCTGGTCCTGACCGCGACCGGGCTGCTTTTGATGCGCGGACTGAGCGCAACGTCGCACTGGACCGCCCTGCTGGCGGGCTTCATCTTCGCCGGCGCAGGCGTCGGTCTGGTCAACCCGGCGCTCGCCTCGACCGCGATCGGCGTCGTGCCACCCGAGCGCAGTGGCATGGCTTCCGGGATCAACTCGACTTTCCGCCAGGTGGGGATCGCCACCGGGATCGCGATCCTCGGCGCGATCTTCGAGAGCTCGATCGCCACCAAGCTGACGCCGAGGCTCGCGGGCACACCGGCCGCGGGCCACGCCACATCGATCGCTCACGCGGTTGCCGCCGGCGGTGCGCCGCAGGTGATCGCCGGGATCCCGGCCGCGGCGCGCTCGCAGGCAACCGCCGCGATTCATGGCGCGTTCGCCGCGGCGATGAACGACATCCTGCTGGTCGCAGCGATCGTCGCGTTGATCGGCGCGGGCATCGGGCTGGCGTCGGTCCGCAAATCGGACTTCGCGTCCTACGGCGCCCCCACGCCCGAACCGGCCGTCGCCGGCTAGCGCGACAGCTGTGAGGCGCACGGAGGCGTCGTGATCCAGCCGCTGTTCGAGCACGGGCTCGAGCTCGCCGGCTACAAGACGCGTGTCCTCGAGCTCGAGGGCGACGGCCTTCCGATCCTGATGTTCCACGGATACGCCGACAGCGCCGATACCTGGCGCCAGTCGCTGGCGCTGCTGGCGCGCGAAGGTCACCGTGCCGTGGCGGTCGACCTCCCGGGCTTTGGCGCGGCCGACCCGCTGAATCCGGAAGCGATCCTTCCGCAGCTCGACGAGTTCGCCCTGGCGGCGGTCCGCTACGCCGCCGGGCGCCCCCGGAAGCCGGTGCTCGTCGCCGGCAACTCGCTCGGTGGCTGCGTCGCGCTCCGCCTGGCCGAGCGCCACGGCGACCGCCTCGTGGGAGTCGCCGGGCTAGCGCCGGCCGGTCTCGAGATGTCGCGGTTGCTCAACATCGTCCAGCGCGATCCCGCGCTGAGGACCCTGCTCGCGTTGCCGACGCCGGTGCCGAGCGTGGTGCTCAGGGCGGCCGTCGCGCGGCTCTACCGTCAGCTCGCCTTTGCCGCTCCGGACAGGATCGACCCGGTCGTGATCTCGGCGTTCACCTGGCATCATCGCCGCCGCGCAAGGGTGGCGCACTACCTCGACACAGCTCACCGCCTGCTCCCCGAGCTGCGTCATCCGTTCGAGCTCGAGCGGATCTCGGTTCCGGTGATGCTGATCTGGGGCGACCGCGACCGGCTCGTGTTCCACCGCGGCGCCCAGCGGGTCCTGGACGCCGTGCCCGAGTCCCGGCTCGAGCTGCTCGAGGGGGTCGGTCACTGCCCACAAGTGGAGGCTCCGAAGCGCTTCACCGATTTGCTGCTGCGGTTCAGGGCGCAGCTGGCGGGGGTGTAGGGAGTGAGGGCCGTTGTGGCGTGTTGGCCGCGGCGCGTCTAGGGTTCGAGCTCCCCGTCGTAGAGCGCGAACACGGCGCTCTGCGGATCCTGCACGACGGCGATCTTGGCCATTCCGATGTCGGTCGAGCCGAGGATCACGTTTCCGCCGAGCTCGCCGACCTTGGCCAGCGCTGCGTCGAGATCCTCGACGGCGAAATAGGCCAGCCAGAAGGGTGGCGAGTCCGGTGGCATCGTGGGCCGAATGCCGCCGTTGCTACGGTCAGCCGAGGTCTTGATCACGCTGTAGGGCGTCTCCATGCCCTCGAACGGGGTCACGGTCCAGCCGAACAGGTCGCTGTAGAAGCTTGTCGCGCCGTCGATGTCGGGTGTCGCCAGTTCGTTCCACGTCAGCGCCCCAGGGGCGTTGACCAGCCCGGCGCCGATGTGCGCCTTCGGCTCCCAGACCAACACGTAGGCCCCCTGCGGGTCCTGGATGATGCCCATCCGGCCGGCGTCCATGACGTCAAATGCGTCAGCGTGCACCGTCGCGCCGAGCTCTTGCGCGCGGGCCAACGTATCGTCAGCGCTCTGCACTGTGATGTAGCTGTTCCACGACGATGGCGCGCCGGCCTCGCGCTGCTGCTGCGGTTGTGGAGAGATCGCGGCGACGGGCTTGTCGTCGACGACGGCCATCGAGTAGACCATGTTCTCGCCGACCGGATTGTCGTCGTAGGTCCATCCAAACAGCGCGGTGTAGAACTGCTTCGCTGCGTCCTGGTCGGTCGTGGTCAGATTGGTCCAGGAGAAGGTCCCAGGTGTGTGTTCGGTGCGCTCTGCCATGCGGGTCAAGCTACCACCGCAGCCGGCTCGGGGGGGCGAGATATAAACTCGCCGGATGTCAGATTTCACGCACACGAACATGATGGACATCGAGGACTCGGCCGCCGAGCGCGGCCCGGGCATCGAGGCCCGCTTCGCCCGCAAGCACCTCGATTCGGCGCATCTCGGCGTGAGCTACTTCCGCTACGGACCGAGTTACAAGCCGCCGTTCGGGCATCGTCACCGCGAGCAGGAGGAAGCCTACGTCGTCGTCGGCGGCTCAGGCCGGATGCGTCTCGACGACGAGGTGGTCGAGCTCTCCAAGTGGGACGTGGTCCGTGTCGCCCCCGGCGTCGGCCGCGCGTTCGAAGGCGGTCCGGACGGCCTCGAGCTGATCGCGATCGGCAATGATCGCCCCGAGGGCGGAGACGGCGAGATGATCGAGGACTTCTGGCCCGATTGAGCGATGCCCCCGTCATCAACCGCGACGACGTTCGCGAGCGGACGGTTTCAGCGGGAGAGATCGCTTTCTCCCGCCGCCGGCTGGGCCACCGCGCAGGGTGCGTGCGGATCGGCTGCAGTCTGTACACGGTGCCACCTGGGGCGCGCCAGATGCCGGTCCACGTCCACGGCGACGAGGAGGAGATCTTCTTCGTGCTCGAGGGTGGAGGACTGAGCTGGCACCGCGGCCAGACCTGCGTCGTCGAGCCCGGTGACACGGTCGTCCACCGTCCGAACGCCGGCGAGCATTCGTTCCTCGCCGGTCCGGACGGGCTGCAACTGCTCGCGTTCGGCAGCGGCTCCGATACGAGCATCACCTGGCTCCCGCGCGCCCAGGTGATGTGGTGTGGCCCGCACTGGGTCCCAGTCGATTCGCCGCACCCATTCGAGGCAGAAGGTGCCGCGGGCGAGGTCGAGCGTCCCGATCCCGGCCCCCGGCCGGAGAACGTGGTCGCGCTGCGCGACGCGGCTGTGGGACCGTTCCCGCAGGCCGAAGTCCGCGCGCTCGGACACCTCGCCGGTGCGGCGCAGGCCGGGCTCAACCACGTCAAGCTCGCCGCGGAGGCGACCGGCGCACCCCCCCACTGTCACGCACTGGAGGAGGAGCTGTTCATCGTGCTCGACGGATCCGGGTCGCTGACACTCGACGGCGCGGAGTATCCGCTCAAGTCCGGCGATGTCGTGGCGCGGCCGCCGTCGACCGGCCTCAGCCACTCGCTCAGAGCCGGCGCCGAGGGGATGACCTACCTGGCCTACGGCACGCGCGTGCCAGGCGACAGCGTGTACTACTCCACGCTGGGCAAGCTGCGCATGCGCGGCCTCGGAGTCACGCTCGACGCGTCCACCGGGTAGCGCCGCCCGCCCGCGAGAGGAAGTTGTCTCTACCCTCCGCGCAATGCGGATCCTGATCACCGGCGCAGCCGGAATGCTCGGCCAGGACCTCTACGAGGCCGCCATCAACGCCGGCCACGAGGCCGTGGGGCTGGCTCGCGGCGAGCTGGATGTCACCGACACCGGTGCGGTGCGCGCTGCTGTCGCGAGCGCTCGGCCGGACACCGTGATCAACAGCGCCGCGTGGACCGATGTCGATGGGGCGGAGGCAGACGAGGCCGGGGCCACGCTGGTCAACGGGCCCGGCGCCGGAAATGTTGCCGCGGCCGCCGCGGAGGCCGGCGCGTGGACGATCCAGGTCTCGAGCGACTACGTGTTCGACGGGACCAAGCGCGAGCCGTACCTCGAGTCGGACCCCGTCGGACCGCAGTCCGCCTACGGTCGCTCGAAGCTCGCCGGCGAGCGTGAGGTCGCGCGCGCGGCGCCCGAGAGCCACACGACGGTCCGGTCCTCGTGGCTGTTCGGCGCCGGCGGCCCCTGCTTCCCACGGACGATCGAACGGCTCGCCGCAGAGCGCGACGAGCTGACGGTCGTCGATGATCAGGTGGGCTGCCCGACGTTCACCGGCGATCTCGCCGCGGCGCTCATCGCGCTCGCTGCAGCGCCCGGTGGGCCGCCCGTCGGCCTGATTCACCTCGCCGCCGACGGCGAGTGCTCGTGGTTCGAGTTCGCCACGGAGATCGTCGCCTCTGCCGCCCTGCGGTGTGAGGTCAAGCCGGTCCCGACGGCCGCCTTCCCGCGCCCGGCGACGCGTCCGGCCTACAGCGTGATGCGCAGCGAGCGCGAGGCGCCGACCCTGCCGAACTGGCGCCAAGGCCTGAGCGAGTACATGCGACTGACTGAACGGGCAGCGGCATGAAACTGCTGGTCTGCGGCGGCGCCGGCTTCATCGGCTCGACGTTCGTCGAGTTGCGGGTCCGCGAGCATGGCGACGAGGTGACAGTCCTCGACAAGCTCACCTACGCCGGACGGCGCGAGAACCTCCGCGAGGTCGAGTCGGAGATCAGATTCGTCCACGGCGCGATCGAGGACCCGGCCGCAGTCTCCGACGCAATCGGCACCCACCGGCCCGAGGCGATCGTCAACTTCGCCGCCGAGACGCACGTCGACCGCTCGATCGCCGATCCGTTCGCGTTCAGCGTCACCAACGGCCAGGGAACCCACGTACTGCTGGAGTCGGCTCGCCGGCATGGCCTGCGCTATGTCCAGGTTTCGACCGACGAGGTCTACGGCTCGATCGAGTCAGGCTCGTTCACCGAGTCCTCACCGCTACAGCCCTCGAGCCCGTACAGCGCCACCAAGACCGGCGCCGACCTGCTGGTCTCGAGCTACTTCCACACCTACGGCCTGGAGACCGTCGTCTGCCGCGGGTCGAACAACTACGGCCCCCGTCAGTACCCCGAGAAGCTGATCCCGCTGATGATTCTCAACGCCCTCGCCGGCGACACGCTCCCCGTCTACGGCGACGGCAAGAACGTCCGCAACTGGCTGTTCGTCGAAGACTTCGGACACGGGATCGGCCACGCTCTCGCTCACGGCCGCCCGGGCGAGACCTACAACTGCGGCGGTCCCGACGAGTGCGAGAACCTCGTCGTCGTCAAGCGAATCCTCGAGCTGACCGGGGCGGACGAATCACTGCTCGAGTACGTCACCGACCGTCCCGGTCACGACCGCCGCTACTCGCTCGCCTCGGAGAAGCTCCGCGGGCTCGGCTGGGCGGCGCGGACTCGTTTCGAGGAGGGGCTGGCACTGACCGTCGACTGGTATCGCGAGAACGCCTGGTGGTGGGAGCCGATCAGATCCGGGGCCTACCGCGAGTATTACGAGCGCCACTACGGACGCGCGCTCAAGGCTTGAGATGTCGGCCGCCAGGGGCCGTCATGCGCCGCCGCCCGAGGTGCGCCTGCCGTTGCAGCGAGAGCGGCTCCTGCGCGCAGCCGCACTCGAGTTCGCGGAGCATGGCTTCGCCGGCTCGAGCTCCGAGTCGATCAGCCGCCGCGCCTCGATGTCGAAGGCGACGTTCTACGAGCACTTCTCCAACAAGGAGCAGTGCATGCTGGAGCTCTACGAGCACGCTACGCGCGTGGTTCAGCGAGCGATGGCGACAGCCGCCGCCAACGCCCCGACGGGCAATCCCGAGCAGCGGATGAAGGCCGGCACGCGCGCGTTCCTGACCGCCCTGGCCGAGAACCCCGAGTACGCCCAAACCCTGCTCGTTGAGATCATCGGCGCGGGCCCGCCGGCCGTCCAGCGGCGGGACGAGATCATGCAGACGTTCGCCGCGGTCCTCGAGGCCGAGAACGCCGCCGCAGCACGCCGGGGTCTGATCGGCCGCTTCGCCTCGCGCTACGACACGCTCGCGGTCGTAGGTGCTATCAGTGAGCTCGTCTCGCGCCAGGTACGACTCGGTCAGCCCGAGCACATCCTGGACTTGGCGCCGGTGATCGACCGCCTGATCTTGGGGCTGCTTCCACCCGCCGACTCGTGAGCTCGCGACTTCAGGCGCTCGAGGCGCTCGAGCGCGAGATCGTCGACTGCCGTCGCTGCCCCCGGCTCGTGGCTTGGCGGGAAGCGGCCGCGCGGGTCAAACGTGCCGCGTTCGCGGATCAGCAGTATTGGGGCCGGCCGCTACCCGGCTTCGGCGACCTCGAGGCGTCGGTCATCGTGCTCGGGCTCGCACCGGCGGCTCACGGGGGCAACCGGACCGGCCGGATCTTCACCGGCGATCGCTCCGGTGACTGGCTGTTCGCGGCTTTGCACCGCGCCGGGTTCGCCAACCAGCCCGAGTCCCGCTCGCGTGATGACGGACTGCGCCTGCGGAGTTGCTGGGTCACCGCGGCGGTCCGCTGCGCGCCGCCGGCGAACAGGCCCACCCCGGCCGAGCGCGACGAGTGCCGTGCGTATTTCGTCCGCGAGCTCGAGCTCCTGGAGCACGCGACGGTGATCGTCTGTCTCGGCGGCTTCGCCTGGGACGCGGCGCTGCGGGCGCTGTCGGCGCGCGGATCGGAGCTGCCACGGCCGCGGCCCCGCTTCGGCCACGGCGCCGAGGCGAGCGTCGGCGAGCTGACGCTGCTCGGCTGCTACCACCCGAGCCAGCAGAACACGTTCACCGGGCGACTGACGGCGGGGATGATGGAGGACGTGTTGCGGCGAGCGCGCGAGGTCGCGAGTCAAGCCTTCTAACGTAGGTCGCGACCCAGCGAGAGAGGAGACGGGATGAAGGCTGTTCAGTACGTCGAGTTCGGCGGCCCGGAGAACGCGAAGCTCACCGATGTCGAGGAGCCGCACGCCGGACCCGGTCAGATCCGGATCGCGGTACGCGCGGTCAGCATCAACCCGATCGACTGGAAGATCGGCAGCGGGACGATGGGGGGCGAGCTTCCGCTGATGATCGGCCGTGACGTGGCCGGAGTCCTCGACGAGGTCGGCGAAGGCGTCAGCGACGTGACCGAGGGGGACAGGGCGTTCGGCTTCGCGGTCGGCGGCGGCGCCGCCGAGTACACCCTGCTCCAGGACTACGCGAAGATTCCGGACTCGCTCGACTTCGCCGCGGCCGCGGCGCTCCCGGTGGCGATCGAGACCGCCACGCGGACGCTCGATTTGCTCGGCGTGTCTACCGGCCAGACGGTCCTGGTCAACGGCGCCGCCGGCGGTGTCGGCCTCGCGACGGTCCAGCTCGCGCGGGCGCGCGGCGCGCGGGTGATCGGGACCGCGAGCGAGCGCAACCACGAACACCTCTCCTCGCTCGGGGTCGAGCCGGTCACTTACGGCGAAGGGCTGGTCGAACGCGTTCGTGAGCTCGCGCCAGACGGCGTCGACGCCGCGATCGACACGGCCGGCGCGGCACTTGCGGAGCAGGTGGAGCTGGCCGGCGGCCCGGATCATGTGGTGACGATCGCCGCCTACGAGGATGCGCAGAACTTAGGGGTCCGGTTCAGCGGCGGGATGGGCACCGACCGTGCGCTGAACGCGTTCGTCGACGTTCCGCGACTGATCGAGGAAGGACGCTTCGAGCTCCCGATCGAGCGGACCTATCCGCTGGCCGATGCGGCCAAGGCGCTCAGCGACTCTCAGGCCGGACACGTTCGCGGCAAGCTCGTGCTCGTGGTCGACTGAGCGGCGGTGCGCGCGCGTTGGCCGACCGGCCTAACGCAGTGGCCGTGGGAAATGGGAATGTCGTCTGGCGCGGTTACGACGGCTCTGCTCGTCGCAGAACGGACTTGCACGCCAGCCGGATCAGCTCCTCTCGGTACTTCCTGAGTCTCGGGATAACGCTGGAGGGCCTCATCCCCCGAAGATCGAATCCTCGAAATCGAGCCTCCGTCAAAACCAGACCAGCTCACACCACTTCAGCCGACATGACCGGCCGTAGTACCGATCGAGCCGAGCGGACAACACAACCGTCGGTGAGGGAAGGGCCGCTGCTTCGTTCATGCGTCACGCGCAGAGAAGGACCGATGAGTGCCAGAAGTCGGCTAGGACCGCCAGGACAAACTTCGAGAGCTGCAGCGAAAGCTTTATCGGGCGGCGACGGCCGATCTCGGAGGAGGCGAGGGGTCGGGAGCGTTCCGGCGTTTAGCCGGCGGGTGGCGGGAGCGCGTGGATCCTCGCGATGGCGGTGGCGAGCTGCTGAGCCCATGGCCAGTTGGCTCGGAGGCGCAGGGGTCAGCCGATGGAAATGGATCTGCAGCGACCGACGGGGACGTGCGGTAACGCCTCCGCCCCGGATCCCTACTCGAGCACGCCGGCACACGTCAGCGCGCAGATCGACTGGGTTGCCTGCGCACGCCTGCCGTCAGGCCGTTAGCCCAGACGGGCAGTGATCGGCAGCGCCAGCGTTTCCTTTACTAACAAATAGCCAAAAAATCCGCAATTTGCGAAGATATCGTATCATTTGGGAGGCTTGTGGCGCATTTGTGAAGCCTTGGTAAATAGGCTGCGGTAGACCGTACTAGGGGGTATCGCTCTTCGTGATCAACGGGGCAAGGAACATGTCGACGTTTCTACCCCAGCGGCGTCGTGCTCGGGTGACCGTGCTCTGGCTCGTCGGCGCCTTGGCCGCGGTGCTCTGTTGGAGCGCGGTAGCCAACGCCGCGGTGACCCCGTCCGACAGCCAAATCGCGTCGGTCGCCCACGCTGCAGTGCTCATCACTACCGGCGACCCCGCCGGTAGTCCCAACTCCGGATCCGCCGCGGGCTCGGGCGGAACTGGCTCGGACGGAGCCCAAGCGAACCCGACCAGCATCGGCTTGGTCGCGTCCGGGCCTACCCCGCCAACCACGACCGGCGCAGCCGGTGCCAACTCACCAGCTGGTTCCACCTTGGGCTCCGCTCCGAGCCCCGGCGATCCGAGCAGCACCCCGCCGAGCGCCGCTGGTTCCGCTCCAAGCTCCACGACTCCAGGGTCAGACGGCACGATTCCAGGGTCCGGCGCCGCCACGATCCCACCGACCAACACTTCCTCGAGCGGGAGTGGCCCGAGCGCGCCGACCACCCCCACCGCTTCGCCCGCGACGACGACGCCCGCGGCCGGCGGAAGCGGTCTGAACGCTCCGGCCGTCGTTACACCCACGGACAAGCCCGTCACGGTCACCAGCCAGCCGTGCACGACTGCCGCCCCGAGCGCAAATGGGAATGACTCGGCAAGCATCACCGGGACGGTTGGCGATGGCACGTCCGGTGGGCTCCCCTCGAGCTCCCCGCCCCCCTCGAGCTCCCCTTCAGACCCCGGCGATGGGACGACGCCGACCGTCGCAGGTTCCTCGCCGGGCGCCACGATTCCTGGGTCAACCACCACGATTCCCGGGTCAACCAGCGCGACGAAGCCTGGAAACACGCTGACCACCATCGGCGTCGAGCCGACCGGCGTGCCCAAGGGCGTCGTTGTCGACTCGACGGGAGCAGCCCCGCTTTACGCGTTCAGCCCGCCGTTGCGGTTCACCGGCAAGGGCGGCTCGCCAGGC
>DATCNP010000051.1:0-13672 GCA_036565205.1 Solirubrobacteraceae bacterium
AGTCTCCTAACCGCAGCCGGGCTCGCGCTCGGGACCGAGACGGCGGCGGGCCTCGCAGCGGCGGAGGCCGCCTGGCCCGCGGCTGCCGGCGGCGGCGCAGCGCTCGACGGCTGGGCGCGGCCAAGGCGCGACACGTGAGCCTCGAGCTGCTGAACGCGCTCCGCCGCCTCAGCGGCCTGCTGGCGCAGCGACGAGGTCTCGCGAGCCTGGGCGAAATACAGGAGCACGAGGATCGCGAGCCCGATGATCGCGGCAACACCTGCGTCTGCGCCCACCGAGGAGATGAAGTGGTGGACTGAGAAGGCGAACGGAATCAAGCCCATGTCTTGCGCGGCAGTCTACGTGGCGACCCCGGCGCCTTCGTCTCCGGCGGGAGTACTGCGCTCGTCGGACAGCATCGAGACGTGCGTTACGAGCGCCGACGCGTCGCCTTCGAGCACGAGCAGGTTGATCTCGGCGAAGGTTCGCTCGACCCAGGCCGGATCGAGGGGTTCGTGAGCCGCGCGGAGAATCTTCTGGGCGGGCGTCGGCTGCGGGTGCTCGTAGACGTTGAACAGCTCCTCGTGGAACTTCTCGCCCGGCCGGGCGCCGACGAACTCGATCGCGATGTCAGTCTCGGGCTCTAGTCCCGAGAGCCTGATCATCGTCTCCGCCAGCTCGACGATCGGGATCGGCTGGCCCATCTCCAGCACGTAGACCTCGCCGCTGTCCCGACCCAGCGATCCGGCGCGGATGATCAGCTGTACCGCCTCCGGGATCGTCATGAAGTAGCGCGTCATGCGACGGTCGGTGACAGTGACCGGCCCCCCGGCCGCGATCTGGCGACGGAAGATCGGGACGACCGAGCCAGAGGAGGCGAGCACGTTCCCGAACCTGACGGTCGAGTACTTGGTCGCCGGGTGCTTGGCCGCGGCGGCCTCCACGGCCCATTCCGCGAGCGCCTTGGACGCGCCCATCACGGTCGCGGGCTTGACTGCCTTGTCGGTCGAGACGAGCACGAAGCTTTCGACCCCGGTCTCGCCGGCGATCCGCGCCACCAGCCGGGTGGCGAGAGCGTTGTTGCGGACCGCCTCGACCGGATTGCGCTCCATCATCGACACGTGCTTGTAGGCCGCCGCGTGGAAGACGGTCGACGGACGGTGCTCCTGGAGCACTTTGCGCATCCGCTCCTCTTCCTTGCAGTCCGCGAGCACCGGCGTGGCCATGTTGACGTGCCGATCCTCCTGCAGCTCACGCAGGATCTCGAACAGGTTGTCCTCGGCGTGGTCGACGAGGATCAGCTTGCGCGGCCCGACGCGGGAGATTTGACGGCACAGCTCCGCGCCGATCGATCCTCCGGCGCCCGTTACCAGCACCACCTCGCCGGCGAGATAGGCGCCAACGCGGTCTAGCTCCTCGCGCACGGGCTCGCGGCCGAGCATGTCCTCGACTCGAACCTCGCGGAGCTGTCGGGTGACCCTGAGCTGGCCTGAGCCGTCCCTGAGCAGCTCGAATACGGTCGGAGTCGTCCTGACCGGGATCCCGCGCGACCGGCACGCCGTGACCACCCGCGCGCGCAGCGTGCCCGGAGCCGAGGGGATCGCGATCACGACCTCGTCGGGCTCGATGTCGTCGAGAATTCGCTCCAGGTCGCCGCTCGAAGTGGTGCCAAGGATCTTCAGCCCGTGCTCGTCCTTGGTCCCCCGCTTGCGCGGGTCGTCGTCGACGAAGCCGACCGGCTGGAGGCGCAGCTGCGGGTTGCGGACGAGCTCGCGGGCGACGAGCCGGCCGCCCTGCCCACCGCCGACGATCAGCACCTCTCGAGCCCCCTTGCCGACCCGGAAGCTACGGATTCTCCCCTCGACCACGAAGTGGACCAGGAAGCGAGCGCCGACGAGCAGCGCGAGCGTCATCAACAGGAAGAGTGCGATCACGCTGGCCGGGAGCGTCACCGCACTGGACTCGACCTGGAAGGTGTTGTGGTGAAAGACGAACCGGGGCGGCGTCTGGACCGGGTGCAGGAGCGTGATCGCCCCGATGATCACCAGCGTCGCCAGCACCACCCCCTTGACAACGGCCTCATAGTCACGCTGGCCGACGAACGTCCAGAGCCGCTGATAGAGGCCGAATGCCCCGAGCATCACCAACGTGCCCAGGACGACCCACGGGATCGTGACCTCGAACAGGTTCTCGTATCGCGCCGGCACGGCGCCCTCGAACCTCAAGCGGAAGGCGAGGAAGTAGGCGAGCGCGACCAAGAGCCCGTCCACCAGCAGCTGGGGAAGCGCGTGGTTGTGGACGGGGAAGGCCGCGGAGCGGATCCGCCGGCGCATGGCGGGCAGTCTAGGCGTTCGGCCGACCGCGAGCGGGCGCCGGCGTGCCGATCAGTGACGAACCAGTACGCCGCCGGGATGATGAGCGGTCGGCACGTACAGCGCGGTCATGCTCGAGCAGCTCGCCTGAGTCGCCGGCCTGAGGTGGTGCGGCTGCACCGCCCAGCCGTTCGTCAGCGGCGTGAAGAGAACGATCGGATACTTCTGCCGGAGCTCGAACTTGGGCTTGTGGCCGATCAGTCCGACGTCCTGCCTGGTCATCCAGGCGACGATGCTCACGTACTCGACGTTGGTCACCGGACGTCCACACGCGAGTACGGCCTTGTAGCCGCCGAGCGAGTTGATCGTGCTCTGAAGGCGATTGATCTGGGTCGTCCGCAGACGCTCGTGGTAGAGGTCCTTGTGCTCCTTGCGAACGCGCGCGATCGCGCCGGGCACCAGGGCGAGCACCAGCAGCGCCACGAGCCCGGCCGGAACCCAGGCCGGGGCACGGCCGCGGAGCTTTGCCGCTTCCTGCAGGGCCCAGCCCACGGCGACCCCAGCCAGCACGATCGTCGCCGCCGCCGGCTCGAACAGGTACCGGGGGACCCCGGGCCACCCGTGCAGCACGAAGGCGATCTCGACCAGGACCCACAGAAGCGTCGCGCCGGCCAGCGCCAGCACGACCCAGTTCCTGCGCAGATACCCCCAGACGGTGGCAACCACGGCAGCCAGCTCGATCGGGAAGTAGCTCAGCGCGGTGTAGCGCTGCCAGGTGCCGACCACCTCGTTGTTGTGCAGCTCGCGCGGCGACCGGAGGGCAAGCTGGCCGGCGACGAACGGACGCCCGTTGGTGATCGTGGGAATACCGAACCACAACGCCGGGATCGTGGCCAGGCCGGCGAGGATCAGCCAGCGCATGGCCGGGATCGTGCGCCACGCCCAGATCGCGTACAGGCCGAGAAACGGCCACACCTCGGGCCGGGCGAGCGCGGCGAGGACGCCGAGCACGAACGCCCAGCGGGGATGCTTCCCGAAATGGCAGTCGATCGCGGCCAGGCACAGCGTCACCACCATCGGGTCCGACTGCACGCTGAGGATGTAGTGGAAGTAGTCCTGGATCCCGAGCAGGGCGAAGCCGGCGAACACGCCGGCGGCAATGGCCGGATATCTACCGCCGGCCGAGCCGGCGACGGAATCGCGGGCCACGAGCCGGTAGGCGAGCCGCCCGGCGAAGATCGCGCCGCCGAGCGCGCCCGCGACGGCGGTGAACATCCACAGCCACAGCGCGTAGTGCCCGAACAGCGCGAACGGGACGTCGAACAGCCACGTCAGCGGCTTCCACGACGGAGCACCGCCGAGGTCCAGGTTGCCGTGAATCGTCTGATATCCCCATACGAGCCAGCCGTAGGGGTCGTAGCCGGGTCGGGTCCGCACGAACAGGACGACGGCGGCCGAGAACACCAGCAATGCCGCAGCGACCAGCCACCACGGATGGCGGCGGATGAAGGAGCGAAGATCGGCGGAGCGAGACGACCGCAAGGTGCGGCGCTCCGGCGACCCCGCGGGTGACGGAGTGTCCAGAGTCGTGTGCGACACGAGGCACCGCGGAAATTACCAGCCGCTTGTTAGGGAGGACCTAAGCGCGGGCGCCGCCAGAAGCGCAGCCAGGAGCGCCGGATCGCGCCGGACACGCTCCGGGGAGCCGGCCGAGGGGTCGCGCTTGGCGAGCTGGACCTCGTCGGCGCTGCGGAGCCGCATCAGCCGGCCGGCGTCGATCAATCGCTCGTCGACCGCCCCGAGCCGCCCTTCGAACACCGTGTAGACGGGCGTGCCGAGCGCAACCGCCTCGCGGTTCATCGTGCCGCCGGCGGAGACGACGAGATCGGCGCAGGCGATCAGGGATTGCGCGTCGATTGCCCGCTCGGGCAGGATCAACCCCCCGAGGCGTTCGAGCTCCGAGCGCTGCTCCGGTGTTCGCGGCAGGACAACTGCCTGGGCTCCCCGCAGCCGCTCGAGTACCTGGCCGAAGAGATCGTTCTGGAAGCGGTGGTAGAGCGAGACCGCCGGGGGAGTGCGCACCACGGCGATCGGCTGCGAGGGGTCGAGTCCGAGCTCCGCGAGGACACCCTCATCCGGCTCGAAGTCGGCCAGGTAGTACTCCTCCTTGAGCCCCGGGTAGGCCTCGAGCTTGCGTCGCGCGCCGTAGCGGTAAAGACGCTCGGGCGGGATCGCGTCGGGGACGACGACGGCTTGCGCAAGGCGGCAGTTGACGTTGTGCTGGACGGTCGCCCACTCGTAGTCGAACGTGGTCGAGCATGGGATCCGAAGCCACGCCGCAGCGATGGTGATGTCGTTGGAGCCGTGGCCCAGCGCAAGATCGAAGTGGCGAGGCCGGGCCCAGCGAGCGAGCTCGCTCGAGCGCGAGACGAGCCCGCGCGCCTTGTCGAGCAACCCCGCACCGCGGTGGCGGCCGATCGTCGTGTGCTCGATCCCCAGACGGTCGCACAGGCCGAGCGTCTGCGCGAAATCACGCGCTGTGACCTGAACCTCATGGCCACGCTCGCGCAGACTCGCGATCACCGGCCGCATCACGAGCACGTGCGGAGAGTTGGTGAGGTCGACCCAGACCTTCACGAAGCCAGCCCGGGTGCCGGCGGCGTCCGTGTGTCGAACGGTGGGACGGCCATCGCGGCGAGCAACCCTACCGGCCGCCCGGGTGCGCTCAGGTTCGACCGCTACCCTTCACCGCCGTGATGTTCGTCCTCGGCTCATTGACCGAGCCGCTCGTCCGGCTCGCCACCGACCTGATCGCCAGCCTCGGACTGGCCGGCGTCGCGCTGCTGACGATGACCAGCGGGGTGATCGGCGTGCCCGGCAGCGAGCCGACGATGTTGTTCGCCGGCTTCGATGTCTTCCGCGGCAATCTCAGCCTGCCCGGGATCATCGCCGCCGGCGTAGTGGGCGATATGGCCGGAGCCTCGATCGCGTACTCGATCGGCTATTTCGGCAGTCGGGAGCTGCTCGAGCACCAGGGCAAGCTCCACGTTCGCCAGAGCCAGCTCGACCGCGCCCACCGCTGGTTCGATCGCTACGGCCCTCCCGTGATCTTCGTCTCGCGCCTGCTGCCGTTCGTGCGGGCGGCGTTTCCGTATGCGGCCGGCGTCGCCAAGATGCCGTTCGGGCGCTTCTTCGCGCTCGGAACGCTCGGCTCGCTGGTTTGGATCGGCGGGCTCGGCATTCTCGGGCGCGCCGTCGGCAGCAACTGGCAGAGCTGGCGCCATCACCTCGAATACGTCGACTACGTCGGCGCCGCTGTGCTCGTCGGCGGGATCGTCTACCTGATCGTGCGGCACAACCGCGGCGGCGGGCCGGCCGCGGACGTCGTTTCGGACTAGTGTCGGGGCACTAGCTCCCTGCGACGCGCGGATCGCAGCTCCGAGCTGACGGTCGGGCAGGCGCTCGCCCTCGGGGCGCTCCACGGTCCCGCCGAGCTGCTGCCGATCTCCTCGTCGGGGCACGTGGCGCTGATCCCGTGGCTGCTGGGCTGGGAATACGAGCGGCTCGATCCGGAGCTGCGGAAGTCGTTCGAGGTTGCGCTGCATGCCGGCACTGCGGCGGCGCTCCTGATCACGCTGCGCTCCGAGGTGAAGGACACGATGCGGGCGATGAGTCCGCGGCTGGTGGCTTTCGTGGCGCTCTCGTTTGCGCCCCCGGCGATCGTCGGCTTCAAGCTCGAACGCGCGATCGAGGAGCATTTCGGGACGCCGCCGACGATTGCCGCCGGCCTGCTCGGAGGCGCGGTGGTGATGGTCGTGGCCGACCGCCGGCCGCAGTTGCGCAACGCTGAGGAGGCCGGCCTGCGGGATGCGCTGTGGCTCGGCATGGCCCAGGCCTGCGCCCTGGTCCCGGGTGTCTCGCGCAACGGAGCGACGCTGGCCGCCGCGCGACTCGGGCGCTTCACCCGGGAGGGGGCCAACCGGCTCTCGCGCCATGTCGCGCTGCCGGTGATCGCCGGCGCAACGGTGCTCAAGACCGTACGGGTCTCGCAGCGCGGGCTGCCCCCGGGCGCAGGCAAGCCGTTCGCCCTCGGCGCCGCCGCGTCGTTCGTCTCGACGCTCGGCTCGACGTGGCTGATCAAGCAGGTCGAGCGCGACCGCTCCCTGGTGCCGTACGCGGCCTACCGGATCGTGCTCGCGCTGGTTGTCATCAAGCGGCTGCGTGCGACGCGTTCGCGAGCGGGCCTGCCGGACGGCTGAGCGATCCGCCCGATACAGGACAATGGGCCTGTGACAGACGCATACGCGGCCGCCGGCGTCGACACACGAGAGGCCGATCGAGGGGTCAGGGCGCTGGTCGATGTGCTGCGGGCGATCGAGCCCGGACGGCCGTCGCTGACCGTCCCCCTTCCCGGCCATTACGCCAGCGTTCTGCGCGTCGCCCCGGGGCTCGGGATCGCCCTGGCGACGGACAGCGTGGGCTCGAAGGTGATCGTCGCCGAGGAGACAGGACGCTTCGGCACGATCGGGATCGACTGCGTGGCGATGAACGTCAACGACCTGATCTGCGTCGGCGCCGAGCCGCTGGCAATGCTCGACTACCTGGCCGTGGAGCAGGCCGAGCCCGCGATGCTGCGCGAGATCGCGGTCGGCCTTCGCCTCGGCGCCGAGGCTGCCGGCGTCGAGATCCCGGGTGGAGAGGTCTGCCAGCTGCCCGAGGTGATCCGTGGCCATCCTTCGCCAAACGGCTTCGACCTCGTGGGGTCGGCGTTCGGAACCGTCGCGCTCGAGCAGATCATCGACGGCAGCTCCTGCCGGACCGGGGACGCGCTGGTCGGGCTGCCCTCCTCCGGGGTTCACTCCAACGGCTTGACACTCGCCCGGAACGCGCTGCTGGGGGCAGGACGGCTATCGCTCGACGACGCGCCGCCGGCGCTCGGAGGGCAGAGCGTCGCGGACGTGCTGCTCGAGCCGACCGTGATCTACGTACGCGCGGTACTCGAGCTGATCCGCAGCGAGGTGCCGGTCCACGGCCTCGCGCACATCACCGGAGGAGGGCTCCTGAACCTGCTCCGGCTCGGGTCAGGCATCGGCTTCGAGATCGACGCTCCACTCGCCGTGCCGCCGGTGTTCAAGCTGATCTCGCGGCTGGGCGAGGTATCAGCTGCGGAGATGTGGGAGGTGTTCAACATGGGCTGCGGCTTCTGCGCGATCGTCCCCGAGGATCGCGCGGCGGATGCCGTCGAGCTGCTGGCGGTCCGGCATCCCGGTAGCGCCGTGATCGGCCGCTGCACCGACGAGGAAGGCCTGCTGAGACTGCCCGGGCTGGGGCTGGAGAGCGACGGCGAGGGCCTGAGCACGGTGTAGACCCGGCGGCTGAGCCCTGCCACAGGCCGGGTTTAGTCGCCCGGCGGCAGGGGCAGGGCAGAGTCGCGTCGTAGAAGGCGCGGACGACGGTTATATGACGCAAAATAGAGGGCAAGAAATGACCACGCTGCTCGGGACCACGCTCAGTGGCCGCTACCGGCTCGAAGCCCGGATTGGTGCGGGTGGGATGTCGACGGTCTATCGGGCGACGGACGAGGTGCTCGAGCGGCAGGTGGCGGTCAAGCTGATGAACCGCGAGGTCGCCACGGACTCCGATCAGCTCGAGCGTTTCCGGCGTGAGGCGCGCGCCGTCGCCCAGCTCTCTCACCCACACATCGTCGGCGTGATCGACGCCGGAGAGGATGAGGGGCGCCCATACATCGTGCTCGAGTACGTCGAGGGCGAGACGCTCAAAGAGCGGATCCGCCGGCTCGGTCGGCTGCCGATCCCCGAAGCGGTGGCATACGCGATCGAGATCACGCGGGCGCTCGGCGCGGCGCACGCGCGCCACATCGTGCACCGGGACGTCAAGCCCCAGAACGTCCTGCTCGACGAGGAGGGATCGGCAAAGGTCACCGACTTCGGGATCGCCCGCACGCTCGACGAGGAGGGCCTGACCGTCGACGGACGGGTGCTCGGAACCACCGACTACGTCTCGCCCGAGCAGGCGCTCGGCCAGCCCGTGACCGGACAATCGGACCTCTATTCGCTGGGCGTCGTGCTCTACGAGATGCTGACCGGAGAGGTCCCGTTCAAGGGCGAGAACCAGGTCGCCGTGGCGATGAAGCACGTCCGTGAGCAGATACCCGACGTCCAGACCCGGCGCCCGGAGATCTCGGCCGCGCTCGCGGCGGTGGTCGAGACGGCGACCGCCAAGCGCCAGGACGACCGCTACGGCAACGACGCCGAGCTGATCTCCGACCTCGAGGACGTGCTGGCGATCGAGACGGCCCGGGCCGGAAGCGCGACCGGCGAGGTGACCTCGGTCCTGCGCACGCTGCCCTCCGGGACCAGGCGCCGGATTCCGTTCCGCCTCCGGCACCCGGCGGTGATGATCATCGCCCTGCTGCTGATCGTCGCCGGACTCGTCGCGGCGGCGGTGTTCCTGGCCCCGCGCACCCACCACGGCACCGGGCCGCTGGCGCAGCCCGCGCCGGCGGCCGGGCTCACGCACATCGAGCTCTGCGCCACCTGCGCCGAGGACTACAACCCGGTGGCGCCGGCCGGCTCGGACAAGACCCAGCACCACGAAACGGTCCCCTTGGCGATCGATGCCAACCGCAACACCGCGTGGACCACCGAGACGTACTCCAACGGCCTACAGAAGGCCGGCGTCGGCATCTACGTTGACGCGAAGCCCGGCGTGGCGGCCCACGAGCTGGTGCTCGACACCGAGACGCCGGACTACCGCGTTGTGATCTACGGCCGCGTCAACACGCCAAACCCGGCGGTATGGGATCCCGGGCCGAACGGCTGGGTCAAGGTCGGCGCGGCGGGCAGCGTCCACGCGACCCAGAAGATCATGCTGAGCACAGGCGGCACGCCCTACCGCTACTACCTGGTCTGGATCACGAGCCTCGGCTCGCACAACCAGGTCGCCGTCAACGAGATCGCGCTCTACAAGTAGCCGGGGTGGGGCTTCGGGACGAAATCGCGTATTCCGGGCCTCGCGCTGTGCCGATCCGGGCACCGTGGTCTGCCGACCGCGGATTCCGCGACTTCTGGGCCAACCCCTGAATTCACGCGAACGCGTGGTCTGGAATACGCGGCTTCGGGCCAGCGGGAGAACCCTCCCCCGGGCCGGCGGGACCCGGCCCTCCCCCCGGTCCCCGCCTAATGACCGAACCGGCGCCCAGCTTCGTGCCGCTCGAGCGCAAGCTCGACCAGGCGTGTCAGCAGCTCGGGATATGGGATTCCGGATGCCTCGAACAGCGAGCCGAACACACTCGTCTCGGTGAAGCCGGGAATCGTGTTGAGCTCATTGACGAGCACCTGCTCACCGTCGACGAAGAAGTCCACGCGGGCGAGTCCGCTGCAGCCGGTGCGGACGAAGGTGGCGACCGCCAGCTCGCGGACACGCTCGCGCACCGACTCGGGAATCCGCGCCGGGACGATCAGCTCCATCCCGCCCGGCGAGTACTTGGCTTCGTAGTCGTACCAGCCCTGTTCGCCGGCCGCGAGCAGGATCTCGCCGGGCTGCGAGGCGATCGGATCCCCGTTCCCGATCACCGAGCACTCGACCTCGAGGCCCGACGCGGCGGCCTCGACGATCGCCAGCGGGTCGTGCCGGAAAGCTTCGGACAATGCGGCCGGCAGCTCATCCGCCGCTCCGACACGAGTGATCCCGACCGACGAGCCGAGCCGGGCGGGCTTGACAAACACCGGCAGCCCGAGGACCGCGAGATCGCGCAGAACGGCCTCGCGACCGGACTCGAAGGCCTCGACCATGACGGCCCGGTACTCGATCTGGGGGATCGCCACACGAGCCATCAGCTCCTTGAACAGGACCTTGTCCATGCACAGCGCCGAGGCGAGCACGCCCGCGCCGACGTAGGCGACGTCGAGGCATTCAAGCAACCCCTGCACGGTCCCGTCCTCACCCCAGGGACCGTGCAGCACGGGGAAGACAACATCCGCGGCCTCGAATCCGCGCCCCGGAACCAGGGCGAGCTCCTCGCCGTCCCGTCTCCAGACCCCGTCGCGCCCGATCTCGACGTACACGACGTCGTGTCCCGCGGCCGCCAGACCGCGCCTGACCGACGCCGCCGAGGCCAGCGATACCTCGTGCTCGGAGGAGCGGCCGCCGCCGAGTACGGCCACGCTAGGTGGGCTCATGGGACAGCGCCGGAGGAGGTGGTCGTGGTCGAGGAGCTCGAGGTCGTAGGGGTGGTGGTCGAGGAGCTCGAGGTGGTCGTGGGAGTGAACTGGCCGACGACGATCCGGACGGTGCTGCCCTTCTTCGCCGTGCGCCCGCCGGCCGGCGATTGACTGAGGACGGTCCCATTCTGAGCCGCGTTGGTGACCGCTTTGCTCGAGCGGGAGACCTTGAACCCGGCGGCGGTGAGCGCCGAGGTGGCGGCATTCACCGTCTGGCCCTGGACATTCGGGACCGAGGCAGTCGCGGGGGCCGCTGCGATCACGAGATTGACGGTGGTGCCTGGGGCCACCGAGCTCCCTCCGGGCGGGCTCTGTGTGATGACCGTGCCGGGCAGGTCGGTGCTCGAGGGCTGCGTCGAGGTCGTGCTCTTGAGGTTGGCGTTCGTCAGCGCCTGTGTCGCGGCTGCCCGCTGCTCGCCCCTGACGTCGGGCACGGTCACCTTGGCCGGCCCGGAGGAGACGAACAGGGTCACACCGCTGCCCACGGGCAGCGACTGCCCGGCCGTCGGGTCGGTCCGGGTCACGACGCCCGCGGGGTACTGACCCGAGCTCTCGAGCACGGTGCGGTCGACGTTGAGGTGCGCGGCGCGGATCAGCCGTTTGGCCTTCGCCTCCCGCAGGCCCTGGACCGAGGGCACGATGCTGTTGCCGGGACCCTGTGAGACGGTCAGCGTGACCGTCGAGCCGCTGTCGGCCTTGGTGTTCGCCTGCGGGGCCTCGCCGATCACCGTCGACGCTGGAGCGGGGTCGGTGACGTTGATGATGCCGACCGCGAAGCCGTCGTTCTGCAGCTGGGTCCGGGCCACGTTGAGCGTCTCTCCGGTCACCGGGGGCACGACCTTCTTGTCCGGCTTGGCGATCAGGTACGCCCCCACCGCGGCGGCCGCAATTAGCAGCGCGACGACCAGTGCCCAGACCCAGGCCGGCGGCCGGCGGCGACGTACGACCTCCTCGACGAGCACCCCCTCGCCGTTCGTGGGCTGATGCTCGTAGGGTGCAGCCGGGACGATCGGGACAGGCGTGAACGCGGCGGCCCGGCCGGCGCCGGTGATCGCCGCCATGCTGGCCGTGTGCTGGCCGGCGCTGCCGGACAGGATCGCCGCCTTGCACTGCTCGAGCGCGGCCATCAGCTGATCCGCGGTGGCGGGACGGTCTGATGGATTCTTGTTCAGCGTCCAGAGCACGACCTGCTCGAGCTCGGGTGGGACCATCGGGTTGATCGCGCGCGGCGGTGTGGGCGACTCGGAGACATGCTTGAGCGCGATCGTCACCGCCGCGTCGGCGTCGAACGGCACCCTCCCGGTCAGCATCTCGTAGAGGACGATGCCGATCGAGTACAGGTCGGACTGCTCACTGACCACGTGGCCCTGCGCCTGCTCTGGGGACAGATACTGCGCGGTCCCCATGATCGAGCCGGTCTCGGTCATGTCCGAGGCTCCGGCGCGGGCGATCCCGAAGTCCGTCACCTTGGCGTGGTCGCTGTCGTCGACGATCACGTTGTGCGGTTTCAGGTCGCGGTGGACGACGCCGCGATGGTGGGCGAAGCGGGCCGCGCGAAGGATCTGCAGCGTGAGGTCGATCGCCCGCACCGGATCGAGCGGCGCCTCGCGCCGGATCAGCTGCTTGAGCGTCTGGCCCGGCAGATACTCCATCGCGATGTAGTACGTGTCGTCGAACGACCCGCGGTCATAGACGCCGACGACGTTCGGGTGCTGGAGCCCGGCCGCCGCCTGCGCCTCGCGGCGGAAGCGCTCGACGAAGTCGGGGTCCTCGGCGAAGCGTCGGTAGAGCAGCTTCAGCGCGACCTTGCGGCCGAGCTGCTGGTCCTCGACGAGGAACACGTCGGCCATCCCGCCGGCGCCGAGGCGCGAGATCAGCCTGTAGCGGCCGTCGATCATCGTGTTGGGCGCCAGCTCGGGCACGGCTAATGCCCCTCGGCCAACAGGGTCTGGACGACGGCCTTGGCGATCGGGGCGGCCACGGACCCGCCGAAGCCTCCATGACTGCGCTCCACGGTGACCGCGATCGCGACCTTCGGGTTCTGGATCGGAGCGAAGCCGATGAACCAGGGCTGGGTCAGGTTCGAGCCCGCGACGCCGACCGATGCCGTACCCGTCTTGCCGGCGAACGAGATCCCGCTGCCAAGCTGAGCGGGCGTCCCGGTCCCCTCGTCGACCACCCGCTTCATCATCTGTCCGACCGCCTGCGCGGTCGATGGTTTCATCACCTGGCTGTAGACGCTCGGGTTGATCGTCTCGACCAGGCGTCCAACGGGATCGACGACCTTGCTCGTGAGGTGGGGGACCATCAGCTTTCCGCCGTCGGCGACCGCGGCGGCGACCATGGCCATCTGCAGCGGCGTCACGGAAAGGCCGCCCTGGCCGATGGCGATCCGGCCGATGTCCTCGTTCGGGCTTGCCGGCGGCAACGGCGTTCCCTTGAACGAGAACGGGCGGCTGGCGACCAGCTCCTCGGGCGGGTAGTCGAGCGGGGGCCTGGAGTAGAAGCCGAAGCGCTTCATGTAGTCGGTCATCCTCCCGCGCCCGAGAGACTCGGCAACCTGTGCCCACACCGTGTTGATCGAGAAGGTAAGCGCGGTCGTCAAATCGACCGGACCGAAGCTCTGGTTGTTGTCGTTGGTCAGTGGTACGCCCGAGATCGTCACCGGCGACTTGCCGTTGACGATCGAGCTCGGCGTGTACTTGCCGCTGTCGATCGCGGCGACCGCGGTCAGAACCTTGAACGTCGAGCCGGGTGGATAGCCCGACTGGGTGGAGCGGTTGAACTGCGAGGAAGCGCCCGCGTTCGATTTCGGGAACGGATCGTTGTCGTTGTAGCTCGGGTTGGCGTACATCACCTTGACCACTCCGTTCTGCGGGTCGAGCGCGACCACCGAGCCGGCACGCCCCGCCAGCTGCTGGACGGCGACTCGCTGTGCCTTAGGGTCGAGCGTCGTGCGAACGTCGTCGCCGACGCGCTGAGAACCACCGAGCTGGCCGAAGATCGAGCTCAGCCCCGTCTGGAGCCCGCGCAGCTCGGGTCCCCGTGAGAGCTCGAGCCCGGCCGCCTGGCCGAGCGCTGCACGCGAGTAGCCGACCGGCTGGGCGAACAGCTGGGCGGTGGGATAGGTCCGGGACC
>DATCNP010000052.1:0-5634 GCA_036565205.1 Solirubrobacteraceae bacterium
GTCCACGGTTGCACCGTGATCGAGATCGGGGCCGGCGACACGGCCCCGCCCGAGCTCCACGAGGCCGACGGTCACGCGACCAGCCGCCGTGACGTGGCCCCGTCGGTGCTCACCGCCGACTGCCTCCCCGTCGCGGTCGCCGGCGACGGCGCGGTCGCGATGCTGCACGCGGGGTGGCGAGGGCTGGCCGGCGGGGTGATCGCGGCCGGTGTCGAGGCGCTGGCGGATCTGGGCGCGGACGGGCCTTTCGCGGCGGCGATCGGTCCCGGCGCCGGCCCGTGCTGCTACGAGGTAGGGGAAGGGGTGCACGAGGCATTCGCCGGGTTGCCCGCCGCGGTGCACGTCGGGCGCAACCTCGATCTGAAGGCAATCGCGCGCCACCAACTCGTGGAGAGCGGACTTACCGAGGTCAGCGACGTGGGGATCTGCACGATCTGCTCCGAGTCGGCGCTGCTCTTCTCGCATCGCCGCGACGAGGGGGTCACCGGCCGCCAAGCAGGGGTCGCGTGGTTGACCTGATCCGAGGCCTGAGTGCCGATCGCATGCGGGGAAACCTCGAGCGGGTCCGTGCGGAGATCGCCGACGCCGGGGGGGAGCCCGGGGAGGTCGAGGTCCTCGCCGCGGTCAAATACGTCGGCGCGGATGATCTCGGCATCCTTGCCGAGGGCGGTATCGAGCTGGTGGGCGAGAACCGCGCGCAGGATCTGGCGGTGAAGACGGCTGCGGCGGAAGGATTGTTCACGTGGGATTTCATCGGACACCTCCAAAGCCGAAAGGTCCGCCAGGTGCTGCCGCACGTCCGCTACATCCATTCGGTGGGGAGCGATTCGGTGCTCGATCAGCTTGCGCGTCACGCGACTCCTGACACCGAGGTGCTGGTCGAAGTCAACGTTGCGGGCGAGAGCGGAAAGAGCGGGATCGACCCTGTCCAGCTGCCCGCGTTCCTCGAGCGCTGCCCTGTGTCGGTTGTGGGTCTGATGACGATGCCGCCGCTGGCGCGCAGTCCCGAACAGAGCCGCCCGCACTTCGCGGCGCTGCGAGAGCTGGCGGGTCGCCACCGGCTCAAGCACCTCTCGATGGGCACCAGCCAGGACTATCTGGTCGCCGTCCAGGAAGGCGCAACCATCATCCGGTTGGGAACGACGCTCTTCGGCGCGCCATAATCATGTGCAGGGAAACCACCCGTCTGAGCGAACCCTGACCGCACATGGCATTCCGTGACACCTGGCACCGCACGCTCGTCTATTTCGGGCTGGCCGAAGACGAGGGCTACGAGGATGAGGAGCTCGAGCCCTATCACGAGCCCGAGGTCGATCTTCAGGACAGCTATCGCGAGCGCCCGAACGTCCGGCGCATGCCCGCGCGGCGCCGCCGTGACGAGATCGACGACATCTTCGCCGACGACACCAGCTCGCACCGCACCAGTTCCCTTCGCCCGGTGGGCGGCGGTCGCGCCGGAAACGGGCGCGGGGGGGACGTTCGCGTGCACTTCGTCGCCCCGAAGTCCTTCAATGACGTGCAGGACGTCGCCGACAAGTTCAAGGACTCAATCCCCGTGATCATCAACCTTCAGGGCACCGACACGGACCTGTCCAAGCGGCTGATCGACTTCTCGAGCGGGCTGACCTATGCCCTCGACGGGGGGATGCAGCGGATCGCCGACAAGGTGTTCCTGCTCACCCCGCACAACGTCGAGGTCTCAGCCGAGGAGCGCGCACGGCTGGTCGAGAAGGGCTTCTTCAACCAGTCCTAGCGCGTTCGGCGGTGGATCCGCTGCCTGCGCCACAGGGCGCAGCGGGCGCCACGGTAGATTTCAAACCATGAGAGTCGGCCTGATCGGCGCTGGCAACATGGCGCGCGCACTCGCTCGTGGCTGGGGAGATCCAGTGTTGTGCTCCGACGCTGGATCTGGGCGCGCACGAGCCCTGGCCGAGGAGCTCGGCGGTGAGGCGCTGGACTCCAACGCCGCAGTGGCGCGAGCGGCCGATCTGGTCGTCCTCTGCCACAAGCCGGCGCAGCTCGCCGAGGTCGCCGAGGAGTGCCGGGACCAGGTGAGCGCTCTCGCGTCGGTGCTCGGCGCAACGCCGATCTCGGCTCTCGAGCGGGCCTACCCGGGAGTGCCGGTGTTCAGGTTGATGCCCAACACCCCGGTCGAGGTGCGCCAGGGAGTCGTCTGCTATTCCCCTGCCGGCGGAGTCGACGCGCGGCTCGAGGCCGACGTGGTGGCGCTGTTCCAGCGCCTCGGGACAGTGGTCAGGATCGACGAGAAGTTGGTCGACGCGGCCACCGCCGTGATGGGGGTCGGGCCGGCGTACAATGCCCTGCTGACCGAGGCCCAGGTGGACGCTGCGGTCCGTCACGGGCTCCGAGCGGACCTCGCCTGGCGGCTCGTGGTCGAGACGATGACCGGGAGCGCAGCATTGATCACCGCCCGCGCCGGCGACACGCTCGCGGTCCGCCGCGAGGTCACCTCGCCCGGCGGCTCCACCGCACGTGGGCTCAGAGCGCTCGAGGACGCGGGCGTGCGCAGCGCGTTTCAGACTGCCATCGACGCTGTTGTCGGAGGACGGACTTGATCGCGCTGGCCGCTTCTGCGCGGTTCGACGTGGCCAAGTACGTCAACGCGCTGTTCGAGGTCTACATCCTCATCATCATCGTCTACGTCCTGCTGAACTTCATGTTCTCGCTCGGCGTGCGGATGCCCTACTCGCGGTACTCCGACGCGGTGTTGAAGTTCCTGCGCGACGTCGCGGAGCCCTACCTGCGGATCTTCAGGCGCTTCATCCCGCCGCTCGGGATGTTCGATCTCACCCCGCTGATCGCGATTTTCGTCCTCTATATCGTGCGGACGATCGTGGTCAACGCGATAGCCGGCTGACGGCGAGGCCACGGCGATGTCCGTCCAAGCGCCGTCGACCGCGCGCTCCGTGGCATTCCTGCGCGCCGGAGCAGTATTCGCCGTCGTCGTGGCGCTCGACCAGCTGACGAAGCACACCGTTGCGACCGGGATCGCCGCCGGCGGCCAGCGGAAATTCCTTCCCGGCATCAATCTCGTCCACGTCCGCAACACCGGCGTCGCCTTCAGCCTGTTCTCGAGCGGCGGAACGCTCGTGCTCGTGCTCACGCTGGTGGCCCTGGCCGCGCTGATCGGGTACCTGGCGCTACGGCCGGGGCGCCCAGGCCTGTGGCTGCCGACTGGGATGCTGATCGGCGGTGCGGTTGGCAATCTGATCGACCGCATCTCAAGCGGCGCGGTCACCGACTTCATCAAGCTGCCGCTCTGGCCGGCGTTCAACGTCGCGGATATGTCGATCACGTTCGGCGTGCTCGCGCTGCTGTACGTGCTCGAGGGCCGCCGTGCCGCCGATGAGCCCTGAGCGCCGGCTCCGCTTCCAGGTGCCCCCAGAGGCGGAGGGAACGCGGCTGGACCGGTTCCTCGCCGGGCCGCTCGGCTCGCGCGCCCGCGCACAGGCGCTGATCGACTCAGAGCGCGTACTCGTCGACGGTCGGGCACGGCCCAAGCGCCACGAGCTACGCCCCGGTGAGCGGATCGAGGTCGATGACCCGGAGCCGGTAACCGAGCCGCCGGTGGACGCGGCACCGTTCTCGGTCGCGTTCGAGGACGACCACCTGCTGGTGGTCGACAAGCCTGCGGGAGTAGTCGTGCATCCGGCCCGTGGGCACCGGACCGGAACGCTCTCGCAGGCGCTCAGTGGGCGTGCCGCCGGTGGCGAAGAGCCGTGGCGAGCCGGGATCGTGCACAGGCTCGACCGCGATACCTCAGGCCTGTTGGTCGTGGCCAAGCACGACGAGGTTCACCGGGCGCTCAAGGCTCTGCTTGCCGCGCGGCGGATCCGGCGCGAGTACCTCGCGCTCGTCGAGGGCCATCCTGACGCCCGGACCGGGACGATCGACGCTCCGATCGGCCGTCACCGTCGTGACCGGGTGCTGATGTCGATCGACACCGAGCAACCTCGGGAGGCACGGACGCATTTCGAGGTCGAGCGCCTGCTGCCGGCCGCCTCGCTGCTGCGCGTCGCGCTCGAGACCGGCCGAACCCACCAGATCCGGGTCCACATGGCCGCGATCGGCCACCCCGTCTGCGGAGACAGGCTTTACGGAGGCGGCTCGCCCTATGGCCTGGGGCGCCAGTTCCTGCACGCCGAGAGGCTGGCCTTTGAGCACCCGGTGACGGGGGAGGCGCTCGACGTCCGCTCCGAGCTGCCCGAGGATCTCGCGGCTGCGCTGGCGCTGGCCCTGGCGGAGGCGTAGAGGAGAAAGGGCGGTGGGGCGGCCCGTCCAAAGCCGCCCCACCGACGTACATGGGACCGAGCCACCGGGGGTAGGGAGGGGGTCCGGTCCGCCGGCAGGTCATCGCACGGGGTTGAGGGACGCGACGACCTGCCAAAGACCGAAACGCTCGGCAGCGTCAAAACTTGCGTATTCTTGGAATTGATCATTTTCCCCACCCCGTTTGTGAGGATCGCGCCCTGCCCCGGATCTCCCGGGAACCGCGAACACCGGCGGACGGACAGCCTTTCGAACTACACAAGGGAGCAGGAACCGTGGCTCAAGTCGGAATCAAAGAGCTTCTGGAGGCCGGCGTCCACTTCGGCCACCAGACGCGCCGCTGGAACCCCAAGATGCGCCGCTTCATCTTCGGAGAGCGGGACGGCATCTACATCATTGACCTACTGCAGACCGAGGCGCTGCTCGAGCAGGCACGCCGCTTCGCCTCCGAAGTCGCCCATCGCGGCGGCACAGTGCTGTTCGTCGGCACCAAGAAACAGGCCCGCGACGCCATCCAGGCGACAGCCGACTCCGCTGAGATGCCCTACGTCAACCACCGCTGGCTCGGCGGCCTGCTGACGAACTTCCAGACGATCTCGAACCGGATCAGGCGGCTTCACGACCTCGAGCGCTACGAAGCCGAGGGGCAGCTCCAGCTGCTCCCGACCCGCGAGCGGATGGCCGCCCAGGCGGACCTCGCGAAGCTCAGGTCGAACCTCGGCGGGGTCAAGAACATGCAGCGGGTTCCCGATGCCGTGTTCGTGATCGACCTCAAGACCGAGGCGATCGCAGTACGTGAGGCCCAGCGCCTGCGAATCCCGATCATCGGGCTCGTGGACACCAACTGTGACCCCGAGGGGATCGACTACGTGATCCCGGGTAACGACGATGCGATCCGCTCCTGCGCGGCGGTCACAGCTGCGATCGGCGATGTCGTCGCGCAGGGTCACAACATCTTCCGAGCCGAGGAGGAGAAGGCACGCCTGGAGCGTGAGCGCCAGGAAGCCGAGGAGCGTGCCCGTCGCGAGGCCGAGGAGCAGGCTCGGCGGGAGGCCGAGGAGCAGGCACAGCGCGAGGCGGAGGAGCGTGCCCGCAGCGAGGCGGAGGCTCAGGCCGCGACTCCGGCCGCGGAGGCACCTGCGGCTGCGGCCGCGGAGGCACCTGCGGCTGTGGCGCCCGCGCCGAGCGCAACCGCTCCGGAAGCCCCGACGCCGGCGGCGCCTCAGCCACCCGCAGAGCCCGCCCCGGCAGCGCCCGAGGCGGCGGAGCTCGAGCCTCCGGCTCCGGCCCCCACGCCGGCGGCGCCTCAGCCGCCGGCGGAGGCCGCGGCAGAGGCTTCCGAGG
>DATCNP010000053.1:0-4703 GCA_036565205.1 Solirubrobacteraceae bacterium
GCATTCGCTTCGCTGCGCGCGAGGAGGAGCTGGCCCAGGCGTTCGAGCGTGCGCGGGCCGAGGCGCTGCTGGCGTTCGCCGACGCGACGGTATTCATCGAGCGCCTGGTCACCGGCGCGCACCACGTCGAGGTTCAGGTCATCGCCGACCACCACGGCGCCGTCTGGGCTGTAGGCGTGCGCGACTGCTCGATCCAGCGTCGCAACCAGAACCTGATTGAGGAGTCGAGCTCCCCGGCGCTCAGCGCCGAGCAGGAGCGCGAGCTGCGGGCTACGGCCGTCAACCTGGCCCGGTCAGTCGGCTATCGCAACGTCGGCACGGTCGAGTTCCTCTACCAACCCGACCAGCAGGCCTTCGCGTTCCTCGAGGTCAACCCGCGCCTCCAGGTCGAGCACCCCCTCACAGAAGTAACGACGGGGCTCGACCTCGTGAAGCTGCAGCTCCACGTGGCTGGGGGCGGGCACCTGGAGGGAGAGCCGCCACCCGCATTCGGCCACGCGATCGAGGCTCAGCTCAACGCCGAGGACCCCGAACGCAGCTTTGCCCCCGCGCCCGGGACGGTCGAGAGCCTGGTGCTGCCGGCCGGGCCGGGTGTGCGGGTCGAGACGGGCGTCGCCGAGGGCGACGTCATGCCTCATGAGTACGACTCGATGGTCGCCAAGGTGGTCGGCTGGGGGCGGGACCGCCCGGAGGCCAGGGCGCGGTTACGCCGCGCTTTGGCAGACACGACCGTGGTCGTGCGGGGGGGGACGACGAACAAGGCCTTCCTGCTCGATCTGCTCGACCGTCCCGAAATGGTCGCTGGCATCGCCGACACCGGCTGGCTGGATCGCCTCGTCGCCTCGGACGGCCACATCCTGACTCGCCACGCCGACGTCGCCCTGCTTGCCGCCGCGATCGACATGTACGACTCCGAGCAGGAGCTCGAGCGCCGCGGCTTCTACGCCGCCGCCACTCGCGGTCGGCCCCGGGCGAGCCACGAGATCGGTCGGACGTTCGACCTCCGCTACCGAGGGCGGGCCTATCGCGTCGCTGCCGCGCAGACGGGCCCCCGTCATTACAAGATCGATGCCGACGGCGCGACCGTCGAGGTGCAGGTCGAGCCCCTGCGCCGCTTCGCGCGCCGGCTCGCGATCGGCGGCGGAGCGTTCACAGTCGAGTCGGTCACGGACGGATCGGATCACCTGATCGAGGTCGAGGGGGTCGCCCATCGCGTGTCGCGAGACGAGGGAGGGGTCGTACGGGCTCCCTCGCCGGCGCTTGTGGTGGCCGTGATCGTGGCCCCGGGCGACGAGGTGGAGGCGGGGTCGCCAGTAGCGGTCCTGGAGGCGATGAAGATGGAGATGACGGTCGTGGCCACACATGCCGGGCGGGTCCGGGAGGTGCTCGTCGCCAGCAGCACGCACGTCGACGCCGGGGCGCCGCTTGTGAGCGTCGGACCGTGCAAGATCGAAAGCGTGGCAGCGCCCGACGTCCCGCGGATCGGCTTCGGCACATCGGCCGCTGCATCGGACCCCGGCGCCCGCCCTCGCGCGCGCGAGCACCTGGACGCCCTGCGCAGTCTGATCATGGGCTTTGACGTGAGTGTGGAGGAGGCCCGCCGGCTCGTCGGCGAGTTCCAGCGGGCACGGAACGAGCTGCCGCCCGATGATCCCGAGCTGCTTCACGGCGAGCTCGAGATCCTCACGATTTTCGCCGACCTGGCTGAGCTCTCCCGTAACTGGGCGGCGGCAGAGCGGGAGGACCTCGACGAGGAGGAAGGCGAACGCGTCCGCAGCCCCCGCGAGCATTTCCGGTCCTACCTGCACTCGCTCGATGTCGAGCGCGAGGGCCTGCCGGAAGCCTTCGTCTCTAGACTTAAGCGCGCGCTGGCCCATTACGGCGTGCACGAGTTGGTGCGCAGACCCGAGCTCGAGGAAGCGGTGTACAGGATCTTCCTCGCTCACCAGCGCGCGCCGTCACAGGTTCCCGCCGTGATGGCGCTCCTGGATCAACGCCTCCAGCATGCCGAAGCGCTGCCCGAGCGACTGCGCGACGAGTTCTACGAGACGCTCGACCGACTCATCTTGGCCGCCCAGCTGCGGTATCCGGTGGTCGGTGAGCTCGCCCGCAGCGTGCGTTTCCGGGTCTTCGATCGCCCCGTCATCGAGGACGCCCGCGCGCGGGTCCTCACCGCCGCGCGCGAGCAGCTGCTCTACCTCGCCGCCCATCCCGATGCCCCCGACCACGCCGAGCGCATCGAGGCTCTCGTCGACAGCCCGGAGCCGCTTATCCGGCTGCTGGGGGAGCGCATCGGGGGCCGGGCGGGCCACGGGCCGCTCCTCGAGCTCCTCACGCGCCGCTACTACAAGATCGTTCCGCTCGAGGAAGTGCGCTTGTTGCGCCTCGACGGACGGCAACTCGTCACCGCTCGTTACTCACTCGACGGCCGGCGCGTCCAGCTGATCGCCACGCTCGCCGAGGCCGCGGAGTTGCCCGCCGCCGGCTCGGCGGTCGCCGCGCTGGCGTCCGATCCCTCCGCTTCGGAGTCCGTCGTCGACCTCTACCTTCACTGGAGCGAGCCGCCGCCCGATGCCGACACGATGGCCGCCGAGCTGGGCGCAGCGCTCAACCGGGCGCAGCTGCCCCCGGCGGTGCGAAGCGTGGCGGTGGCGGTGGGCAGTCGCGCTGGTGCCGACGTACACCACTTCATGTTCCGCGCCGCCGAAGAGGGTTTTCAAGAGGAGCGCGTCACTCGCGAGCTGCACCCGATGATCGCGCGCCGCCTCCATCTCTGGCGGCTCGCCAACTTCGAGCTCACGCGCGTGCCGGCGGCCGAGGACGTCCACCTGTTCCACTGCACCGCGCGCGAGAACCCGTCTGACGAGCGCCTCGTGGCGCTGGCCGAAGTGCGCGATCTCACGCCGGTGCGTGACGGGGCCGGCCGGCTCACCGCGCTGCCCGAGCCCGAGCGCGTCCTGGCGGCATGCCTCGACGGCATCCGCCGCGCGCAGGCCCAGCGGCCGCCCAACCGGCGGCTGCACGGAAACCGCGTGCTCCTCTACGTCTGGCCGTCGATAGAGGTGCCGCTTGACGAGCTGCGTGCGGTCACACGCACGCTGGCTCCGCTCACGGCGGGGTTGGGTCTGGAGGAGGTGTTGATCGAGGCGCGCGTCCCTGCCCCCCCGGATGGCGAGCTGCGCAACATGGCCTTCGGCTTCTCCTATCAGCCCGGCGTAGGGGTCACGCTCTCCATCGCGGAGCCGCCAACCGAGCCGATACCGACGCTCGACGAATACGCCCAGAAGGCGCTGCGGGCGAGGCGCCGCGGGACGGTGTACCCATACGAGCTCTTGCCCGTGCTGACTGGCGCTGGCGGGACGTTCACCGAGTACGACCTCGACGACGACGGCCGCCTGGTGCCGTTCGAGCGTCCTTTCGGCGGCAACCGCGCGGGGATCGTAGTCGGCGTTGTGCGCACGATCACTGACCGCTATCCCGAGGGCATGGTGCGCGTCGCGATCTTCGGCGACCCGACCAAGGCACTGGGCGCGATCGCTGAGCCGGAGGCCGTCCGCATCCTGCGGGCGCTCGACCTCGCCGAGGACATGAAGGTGCCCGTCGAGTGGCTCGCGGTGTCGGCCGGGGCGAAGATCTCGATGGACAGCGGCACGGAGAACATGGACTGGATCTCGCGCGTGCTGCGTCGCCTGATCACGTTCACACAGGCCCGCGGCGAGGTCAACGTCGTGGTCGCGGGGATCAACGTCGGCGCCCAGCCCTACTGGAACGCGGAGGCCACGATGCTGCTGCACACCCGCGGCATCCTCGTGATGACGCCCGACAGCGCGATGGTGCTGACCGGCAAGCAGGCCCTCGACTATTCGGGCGGCGTCTCGGCCGAGGACAACTTCGGGATCGGCGGCTATGACCGGATCATGGGACCCAACGGCCAGGCCCAGTACTGGGCGGCCGACCTGGTTGCGGCCTGCGAGATCCTCTTTGCCCACTACGAGCACGCGTACGTTGCGCCCGGCGAGCGCTTCCCCCGGCGCGCACAGAGCACCGATCCGATCGACCGCGACGTTCGCGGCTATCCGCACTACGCCCCGAACAGCGACTTCCGGACCGTGGGCGACATCTTCTCGATGAAGACGAACCCGGAGCGCAAGAAGCCCTTCGACATCCGCGCGGTGATGCGGGCCGTCGCCGACCAGGACCACCAGCCACTCGAGCGCTGGGCGGCGATGGCGGGCGCCGAGAGCGCCGTCGTATTCGACGCCCACCTGGGTGGCTATCCGGTGACCGTGCTCGGCATCGAATCCCGGCCGCTGCGCCGCAGCGGCTTCTCGCCCGCCGACGGACCTGACCAATGGACGGCGGGGACGCTCTTTCCGGGGTCGTCGAAGAAGGTGGCCCGCGCCATCAATGCCGCCAGCGGCAACCGGCCCGTGGTGGTGCTGGCCAACCTCTCGGGCTTCGACGGCTCGCCGGAGTCTCTGCGCACGCTGCAGCTCGAGTACGGGGCCGAGATCGGCCGCGCGATCGTCAACTTCGACGGCCCGATCGTCTTCTGCGTCGTCTCCCGCTACCACGGAGGAGCCTTCGTGGTCTTCTCGGGTACGCTCAACGACAACATGGAGGTGATCGCCGTCGAGGGCTCGTACGCGTCGGTGATCGGCGGTGCTCCGGCGGCCGCGACGGTCTTCGCCCGCGAGGTCAAC